>CAMLLE010000341.1 GCA_946480555.1 uncultured Verrucomicrobia subdivision 3 bacterium | reverse complement strand
CCGCATCGAGGATCACCGTGGCCAGACGCAGATCATTCTGAACTCGACCAACCAGTTGAAGGTGCTGCTCGCGGATTGACGGAGCGGGAAAGGAAAATGGTCGGAGCGACAGGATTTGAACCTGCGACGTCTTGCTCCCAAAGCAAGTGCTCTAGCCAGGCTGAGCTACGCTCCGACGCGGGGACAGGAATATCCACGGATTGCCGCGGCTGTGCAATGACTTTCTCCGCCGCCGCCAATCTTAATTCTTAAATCATAATCGTAATCGCAATCTCAATCGCGTTCCGCCCCCAGCCGGAGCCGTTGTCAGCGGAGAGGGAGACTAGAATAAAATTAAGATTAAGATGATGAGCGGGCGGGCGGGAGCAGAACAGGCTCGACGCTCCCCTGCTCCGTGTTAACGTTTCTGCATGTCAATCCCAGTGCCTCCCGCACCGAAAGTGAACTTGCGCCGGCCCGATATCATGGAAGCCGTCCAGGCGCAGGTGCTCTCGCATTATCGCAGCGAACTCGTTGAGCGCATCCGCGCCAACGGCGGCGTGCTCTCCTCGGGCGATCTCACCATCAAACTCGCGAAGGAATTCGGCTTTTGCTACGGCGTGGAACGCGCCATCGACCTCGCCTACGCGGCGAAAAAATATTTCGCGGAGAACCTGCCGGACACCCCGATCTACCTGTTGGGCGAAATCATTCACAACCCGGAGGTGAACGATCAAATCCGGAACATGGGCATCAAGATTATTTCGCCGAAGCCGAGCGACGAGGAACTGTCCAAGTTGCGTTCCGGTGACGTGGTGATCATTCCGGCCTTCGGAACAGAAGTGGCCACGCGACGCAAACTGGAGGAAAAGGGCTGCGCGATGGTGGACACAACCTGCGGCGACGTGATGAGCGTCTGGAAACGCGTGCGGCAGTATTCCAAGGATTCCGTTACGAGCATCATTCACGGCAAGGCGAAGCACGAGGAAACCAAGGCGACGACATCGCAGGCTCGCGCTTACGGCAACGGGCATTACCTCGTTGTGTTCGATCTCGCGGAGACGGACTACGTCTGCAATTACATTTTGAACGGCGGCAACAAACAGGAATTCCTCGAGAAGTTCAAAGGCGCGTATTCGAATGGGTTCGATCCCGAGGAACACTTGAAGGCGGTGGGCGTCGCGAATCAGACCACAATGTTGCGCGGCGAAACCGAGGAAGTGCAGCGGCGGATAAGGGCGGCCATGGAGAAGAAGTATGGTTCCGAGGAATTGCCGAAGCATTTCCGGTTTTTCGATACGATTTGCGGCGCCACCCAGGACCGGCAGGACGCACTTCAGAAAATGCTCAAGGAACCGCTCGACCTGTTGATCGTCGTTGGTGGCTATAATTCCTCCAACACATCGCACCTGGCGGAAATGGGCGAAAAGATTCTTCCGACGTACTTCATCAAGAACGCGGCGAAGATGCAGTCGGACAAGCTGATCGTTCATTACAATCAACACCTGCACCAGGAGGTTGAAACGCCGAACTGGTTGCCGAGCGGCAAAGTCACCGTCGGCATCACCGCCGGTGCGTCGTGCCCGAACAACTTGATCGAAGACACGATCAAGCGGCTGTTCGAACTGCGCGGCATTTCGATCCAGCCACTGCTCGCTGCGTGAGCACGCGCCGCCACTCCGGCCATGCCCCGCACGCGCGTTGAACTGGAAGAACTGGAGCGCCGTTCGCTGGCGCCCTACGCCCAGTTTTCCGCCGATACGCGCGGGCGCCGGCACAAGGAGGCTCCTCCCGAATGGCGCACGCATTATCAACGCGATCGCGATCGCGTGATTCATTCCCGCGCCTTTCGCCGCCTGGAATACAAAACGCAGGTTTTCCTGAACGGCACTGGCGATCACCTGCGCACGCGGCTGACGCACACCATGGAAGTTGCGGGCATCACCCGGAACATTGCGCGCGCGCTGCGGTTGAACGAGGACCTCGCGGAAACCATCGCGCTGGCACACGATCTCGGGCATTCCCCTTTCGGCCATAAAGGCGAGGCGGTGTTGAACGATTTGATGAAGCGTCACGGCGGATTCGAACACAACCGCCACCGCTTGCGCATCGTGGAGGAACTGGAGCAGAAGTATCCGACCTTTTCCGGCCTGAATCTCACATGGGAAGTCCGTGAAGGCTTGGTAAAGCATTACACCGCTTACGATCATCCCGGCCGGCGCAAAGGTTTCGAGGCGAAGAATTCCTCGCTCGAAGCGCAGGTCGCCAATCTCGCGGACGAAATCACCTATTACAGCCACGACCTCGACGACGGATTGGATTCCGGGCTGCTTTCGGAAAGTGAATTGAAGCAAAACGTCGCGCTCTGGTCAGACGCCGCGGATGAAGTGCGCCGTCAGCACGGCCAGTTGCCCGATGAATGCCGCCGCTATTTCACGATCCGCACCATCATCGACATGCAGGTAAAGGACGTGGTGGAAACGAGCGAGGCGTTGATCGAAAAAGTCGGCGTGACATCAGCTGACGAAGTGCGGCTGTGGCCAAAGTTGCTCGTTCAATACAGTGCGCATCGTCGCAAGCGGAACATCGAACTTCGCCGCTACCTCTACAAAAACCTTTACTACAACAAGGTCGTCAACGAACCGCATCTCCGCGCGAAGCAGCTTCTGAAAGACCTGTTCGCGTTTTATCTGAAGCACCCCGCGGAAATCGGGGAGCATGCCAGAGAGCGTATCCGTAGGCTGGGCCTGCATCGGGCCGTTTGTGATTACCTCGCTGGCATGACCGACCGCTACGCCATGCAGGAACATCAACGCATTTTCGCAAACGTTCGCTGAGTCTGCACCGCGGGAATCGCCGGGAGTTCAATTGGGGGAAAAAAAATGCGGCTCCACTCGGAGCCGCCGTGATTGCCACTCTCAATCACATTGCGGTGCCACTTTACCACCCACCCGTTTCGGACAAATGGGGTAAAACCCGCAGTCACTTTCAGGCCATCGAGAGCATGACGCCTGGCGCGGCCATGGGAGACACCTCTCCCGTCCGCTCCTGCGGAACCGGGTCAGCTTCGACCACCTCGTGAACGATCTGCGGATACTCGCGATTAAGTTCGTCCACCAGCTGTTCCGCTTCGGATTTTTCGAAGACTTTCGTGCCCCGACCGGCGCGGCCATTCACGGTGGATCTCCATTGAATGACATAGTGCTTGTGCATGCTATCTAACTACGGCGCGCCGCCGGCAAACTAAAGTGGGTCAAACCCGCGAATCGGATGAACGCCGGGAGAATCCGCCTTGGGGCGTTCGCCGAATCAGCATGAGCGCCGCCCCCGGTCGGTTACGAACGCGCAGCTGCCGCATCGGCCGCGGATGGTGCAAAGGAAACCAGGAACTGCAGCAGGGAAGGTCCTTCCCCCTCTTCTGCAACGAGTGCGCGCGCAGACCGCAGCATGGAATGCCCGTTCCACTACACCGCGAGCAACTTCTGACAAGCCGCCTTCAGCTTCTTCAAGCTCACCATGGATCGCGCTTCGATGTAGCAGCGGATCAACGGTTCCGTGCCGCTGGCGCGGAACGCGACCCATTCACCCCTTGGCAGAAGAAATTTATAGCCGTCCGTCGTGATAAATTTCTGCACCTTGAACGAACCAATCTCAGAAAGTCCGGAGCCCAATTTCTTCAGCAATGCGTCCTTCTTGTCTTCCGGAATGCGGACATTGATCCGATCGCTGTGGAATTCGCCGATCTGCTTTTCCAGGTCTTTCAGAATGCGTCCGAGGGATTTCTTCTCGGTCGCGACCAACTCAGCCATGAGCAGGCACGCGAGAATGCCGTCCTTCTCAGGCACATGCCCCTTCACGCTCAAGCCGCCGGATTCCTCGCCGCCCACGATGATGGGTTCGCTTTCCATCAACGCCCCGATGTATTTGAAGCCGACGGGCGTTTCGTGAAGCTTCACTCCCAGCATCTCGGCCACCGCGTCCACCTGATGACTGCTAGGTACGGTGCGCACCACGGCGCCGGTCCAGCCGCGATTCTTCTTCAAGTGATACAACGCGAGCGTGAGGACCTGGTTGGGGGTCAGCCAGGTGCCGTCCTTGTCCACAATGCCAAAGCGGTCCGCATCGCCATCAAGGCCCAATCCAAACTGCGCTTTGCCGCTGCGCACCAGCGCGCTCACTTCGGACATCCCTTCCGCGTTCGGCTCCGGATGATGCCCGCCAAACAGCGGGTTCAGTTCGTTGTGAAATACCGCGATCTTCGCGCCCGATTCTTCCAGCAAACGATCCAGGTAGCCGCGGCCGGTGCCATACATCAGTTCCACCGCCACCTTCAGCTTCGCCTTCTTGATTGCGTTGAAATCGATGAGCTTTCGCAGCTGCTTGAAGTAATCCGGCTGCGGATCAAACGTTTTGAATTCGAGCGAACCGATGACCGCGCCTTTGAACGACCAGTTCTCCTGCTGCAACTTCGCCACGTTCGCTTCGATCTTCTTCGTGACGTCCGGCGTGGCGGGCGCGCCGTTGCTGGTCGAGAATTTCAAGCCCTGATACTCCGCTGGATTGTGGCTCGCGGTCATGTTGATGCCTCCGATCGCTTTCCGCGCGCGAATGGTGTGGGCGATCACCGGAGTCGGCGTGTCGCGATTGCACAGCAGCGGAATCAAGCCGTTGCTCGCCAGCACTTCAGCCGCCGCGAGGGAAAATTCGCGGCCCAAGAAACGCGTGTC
>CAMLLE010000340.1 GCA_946480555.1 uncultured Verrucomicrobia subdivision 3 bacterium | reverse complement strand
AGGTGCGAACCCAGGGGCAAAGCGCCACGTTCTCGGTCGCCGCTTCCGGAACCGGCACGCTCGGTTACCAATGGCGGTTCAACAATGCAAATCTCGCCGCGCAAACTGCAGCCTCGCTGACGATCAACCCCGTGACGACGAACCATGCCGGGAGCTACGACGTCATCGTCAGCGGTGGTGGCGGCAGCGTCACCAGTTCAGTTGCATCGCTGACGATCGTGGTGCCGGTTACGCCGCCAGCAATCACTCTTCAGCCGGCAAACGTGACCGTGCTGGCGGGGCAGCCAGCTGCATTTGTGGTGAACGCCACCGGCACTGCGCCACTGCGTTATCAGTGGCGGTCAGGTGGAACGAGCCTGATGGGAAAAACGAATTCCGCCTTGAGCTTCGCTGCTGTTTCAACGAACGACGCGGGCAGCTATGACGTGATTGTAAGCAACAGCGGCGGCAGTATCACCAGCTCGGTGGCGTCGCTCACGGTGAATGTTCCGATTATTCCACCCACAATCACCAGCGCGCCAGTGAGCCAGTCTGCGTTGGTTGGACAGTCGGCCCGTTTCCTGGTCGGTGCAACGGGCACGGCTCCGCTGAATTACCAATGGCGATTCAAAGGGTCGAACCTGGCGGGCGGGACGAACGCGGAACTCAGTTTCGCTTCCGTGACGACGAACAACGCTGGCATCTATGACGTGATCGTCCGGAATGCCGGTGGCAGCGCCACCAGCTCCGTGGTGTCACTTGTCGTTACGGTTCCCATCACCCAGCCCTACATCACCGCTCAGCCCACGAATGTGACCGTCCTCGCGGGCAAGCCAGCAGCGTTTGCGGTCGAGGCCGGCGGCGCCGGCCCGCTGCAATACCGTTGGCGTTTCGGCGGCAACCCATTGAATCAGGAAACAAATTCCACCTTGAACTTCACGGCGGTTTCAACGAACGACACCGGCGACTATGACGTCATCGTGAGCAACTCCGCGGGCAGCGTGACCAGTCTCGTCGCGACGCTTATGGTGACACTGCCGATCGTGAAACCGGCCATCACGACGCAGCCCATGCCACAAACCGTCGCCGCCGGACAGCCGGCTATATTCAACGTCACCGCCAGCGGCACCGCGCCGCTGACGTATTTCTGGCGCAAAGGTGCCACTGTCGTTGCGGTGTCTGCCACTTCCGGTTTCAGCATCGGCCATGCGCAACTTTCCGACGGCGGTCTATATTCAGTGATCGTCAGTAACAGCGCGGGAACTGACATCAGTTCCAGCGTGATGCTGACCGTGAATCCTGCGCCCCAACCGCCCGCCATTACCGAGCACCCGACGAATCAAACTGTGCTGGCGAATGGCCCGGCATGGTTCACCGTCGGAGCGGTCGGCACTGCGCCGCTGGGCTGCGTCTGGTATCGCAACGGCACCGTGGCGGGAATCGGATCGACGCTGAATCTCACCAACGTGCAACCCGGCGCTGCGGGTTCCTACTTTGCCGTGATCACGAACGCCTACGGCAGGGCCACCAGCCACGTGGCCGTCCTCACGGTGACAGTTCCGCCGCAGTTCGCGCCGCTCGTTGTTCAGATTCACGGACCCGGTTCCGTCACGCCCAACTACAATGGCCAGCAGCTGGTGATTGGCTCCAATTACACCATGACTGCCATTCCGAGCGCTGGCGCAACGTTCGTGAACTGGACGGGCAGCCTGAGCGCGAGCACAACGGCACTCAGCTTCACGATGCAGGGCAACCTTGTCCTGGCCGCGAATTTTCAGGCGAGTTCGACGGAGTTGCTTTTCACCAACGGCACCTATCGCGGACTTTTCTACGAAGCCGGCGGCATTGCGGTGGGGCGTTCCGGTTCGTTCACCGCGGTGACAACGGCTCGCGGACGTTACACGGCGAAGCTGACGCTGGCAGGAAAACCGTATTCGATCTCAGGCCCGTTCGCGGCGAACGGCCGGGCGACGAACATCGTGGCTCGCCGCGCTCAACCGCCACTGCGAGTTGAACTGGCGATCAATGAACTGAATCCCGACGAAATCCTCGGACGGGTGACGGATGGCAACTGGTCGGCCGATTTGACCGCCGATCGCGCGGTGTTCAATGCGGCCAGTCCCGCGCCGCAGAAGGGCTATTACACTTTTGTTCTGCCCGGCACGGCGGACTTGATCGAGATTCCAGCCGGTTCGGGCTTTGGAACGGTGTCGATAAACGCCGCAGGGCGAGTGAAGATGTTGGGCACGCTGGCCGATGGCAGCAAAATTTCCCAAAGCAGTGTCATCGCGAAAACCGGAGATTGGCCGTTGTATTGTAGTTTATACCGCGGCGGTGGATCATTGCTTGGATGGGTGGACGTCTCGGAACAACCCGTCAGCGACATGGCCGGCCAGGTGAACTGGTTGAAGCGCCAGAATCCGTCTCAGGCCCGGTATCCCATGGGCTTCAACTTCAACGGCGCGATTGCGGGCTCGAAGTACGTGGCGCCAATCAAAGGCCAGCGCGCGCTGAGTCTCACAAACGGAACCGCATCGTTCTCCGGCGGCAATTTGAGCACGGACATCACAAACAACTTCGTCCTCCAACCGAACAATTCAGCGACAGTTCTTGCCGGTCCCTTGATGAAACTCACCGTGACATCGGCAACTGGTTTGTTCCGGGGAACGGTGAGCAATCCCTCCACCGGCAAGCTCATCCGCTTCCAGGGCGCGCTGCTTCAGAAACAAAACCAAGGTGGCGGATTCTTCCTGGGATCATCGCAAAGCGGCAACGTCCAGGTCGGGGAGTGATGCTTCGATTCTCGAAGCGGTTTCAGCATGGGTTGCGGGGCGGTCTATGACCGCCGACACGCGTGCCGGATTGTTGCACCGGGCTGCAGACGGTCCGCACCGCATTGACTCAGCGCGCGGGTAACAAGGCCCCCACCGCAAGCCTCCGACAAAGTCGGACAAGTGAACGGAAGCAAGGCCCGCTGCCTGGCGTAACCTGCGTCCCGCTTTCGTCTCCGGACGAAAGCCCGGACAACCATGCCAGACGTTCGACCTGATTCGAATTCCCTGCGGGCGCTGATGTCGTTCACCAAACGACATCGCCCAACGTGTTGTCTTCAGCGTGAAACATTCGATCTGCAATCCCATTCATGAAATACAACCGTTCTCACCGTTCGCTCCGCACGACCATGGCTTTGGCGCTGGTCGCCGTCGCTTCAAAATTCTCGGATGGAGCCATGGCGCAATCCACGCCCGCGCCCGCCAACAACGATCCTGACGCCGTTCAGAAAATCCCTGAAGTCCTGGTTCGCGGAGTACGACCGGAGGAACACGCCGCTGCGACAAACGCCGCCGTCCTCCGCATGGGCGATCCGATTCTCAACGCGCCGCGTTCGGTGCGCGTGGTGGACAAGGCGGTGTTCGTGGATCAACTCGTTCTTGACGCCAACGAAGCGGCGCGCACGGTCAGCGGCGTGGCTCCGGCCGGTTCCTACACCGGCGAAGGCGAGAACTACATTGTTCGCGGTTTCCCCCAAAACGATTTGTACAAGGATGGCTTCCGGGCGGGTGAAGCCAGCAACGCAGGCTTGGCGGCGACGATGCCAACGGACATGGCGAACGTGAACCGTCTCGAAGTGTTGAAGGGTCCCGTGGCGGTGGAATACGGGCGCGGCGAGCCGGGCGGAATCGTCAACTACGTCACAGAACTGCCCACGTTCGAGAACAAGTTCGGTATTCAGCAGGTTCTTGGCAGCTACGACTTCTACCGAACGGACGTGGATGCGAATTGGAACGCGGTTCCCGACAAGCTCGCCTTGCGTTTGGATGCCGCCTACAACAGCAACGGGTCCTGGATGGATCATGTGGACGGAAAGCGTTATGTCCTCGCGCCTTCGTTCCTGTGGAAGATTTCGGAGAAGACGACGCTCAGCTTCCGCGGCGAGTTTTCGCATGACGACCGGTCCAGCACGCTGATTCATCCTTACATGAACGGATCGGTGCCGGATGGAATCAACCATGGCCGCTACTTTGGGGAGCCAGGCGTCACCGAATTCCTGAGCCTCGGCTGGCGCGGATTGGTGCAGCTGGATCATCAGTGGAACGAGAACAACAAAACCATCCTCTCGCTGCATGGACGGCACGCCAAACAGGATGGCATTTACTTCATCTTGTATGACTTCGCCGGTGGACCGGTGATCGACGCCGATGGTGACGTGGCGCGGGCGATGGCGGACATCAATTGGATCGATCGCTCAACCGTGGCGCGGGCGGAACATTCAATCGAGTTCCCGTTGTTTGAAGGCACCCAAGCCGCTGCGGAAAACAAGGTGTTGGTCGCGGCGGAATATGAAGTTCAGGACGATAATCGCCATCGCTTTCTCAGCGCGACGCCACGCCTGAATGCCTACGACCCAGTTTACACGGGTTATGTTGCGGAGCCGTTGGTTCCGTTTCCGGGATTTCCGACCCGCGTGGACGAATCCAGTTCCTCCGAAGCCTCGGCCACTTCCTTGCTGCTGCTGGATCGACTCTCTTTTCAGGAGTGCGTGATTCTGTCCTTCGGCGGGCGCGTGGAATGGTTCCAGGCAGACCAGTCTTTTACATACGGAGCGGGCGCGCCGTTCCCCAGCTGGGAACGGCCTCAGTATCACACACTGTTCAACCCCACTGCGGGAATTCTCTTCAAGCCGGCCAAACCGGTGTCGGTGTATTTCCACTAATAGGTATCAAGTTAGGCCTTACCGAAC
>CAMLLE010000339.1 GCA_946480555.1 uncultured Verrucomicrobia subdivision 3 bacterium | reverse complement strand
GAAATCAGGAGTAGGGGCAACTCTACCGTGGGTTCGAATCCCACCCCTTCCGCCATATCGACTTCTTGGGAAATTGAAGGTTTTCGGGGAAAAGGGGGCGAAAAAATGGCCAGCTGTCAGTGAAAGTGTCAGTAATACGGCTAGAACATCGAGCACCGCCAGCTCACTGACACCACACTCGCACAATCTTCTGATGGTCTCCCCGCCCGGAAAGCGATCCTGTTCTCGTTGCGAACGTGACCCGGAGATTTGTGATTCCGAGGAACTCATTCACCGCGTCGGCCGTGCCTCGAACATCGACCATCGTTCGAAATCTGCTGGACGGGTGAACCCCAATGCGGAAAGCAGCGTTTGTCAAAATGCGGTTACGTTCGCCGGGTGGGCGCAAATCGAGGTGGTCGAGAAGTCCTTTCAAGAAGCTTGCTGCCATCCTTTCGCACAACCCGAGATTCCATCGAGAGATCGGGATGGTGAATGCGAGAAGCATCCGCTTGCGCCGCAAGCCTCGCGCACGTTCCAGCACAGCATCGCCGGCCAGCCGCTTTCGCCTCAGCCTCGGCGCGCGGCAATTCGTCAACGATTGGACGCGCAAGGCCCGGCGCATCATTGCGCGGTCGGTGCGGGCAAATATCTCAGGGTCCGTGCCCTAGCGACAATAGTCGAAGCAGCGATGAAGGTGTTTAGAGCGGTTACCAGAAGAAATTTCCGACAACCGCGGAGACGCGGAGACGCGGAGCAATCAAAATAGGGCTTCCTCCGCGCCTCTGCGCCTCCGCGGTGAGATGATCCGGAAATGAATTTGGAGAAACGCTATAGGATTCAGCGCATGGATTCGCAAACGAGGATTTTGTTGGGGCGTTTTGATGCACACGTTACCGGTCTTGAATTCCACGCGATCCAATGACGGATTTCTTTCTTCCTGCCTTGCGCCCGATGTCGAGCCATGTGCAAGGGTATGATTCAACGGGTGCTTCTCGAGAACTGCTTCCTTTTCGAACGCCAGCTGGCTTCGGTTTCGTCATGCTTCGACTTCGCCAGGCCATCCAGCACTTCGCGTAATCCACGTCGAATATGCTGCCGCATCGCGAGCGCAGCATTGTCGGGCGACTCGGAGGCCAATGCATCGCTCAGGCGGGCGTGGAAGTCCGATCCGAGCAGGCGACGTTCCGCCGCAGTATCGAACAGCCAGTTGAAAATCAGCACCTGCTCCTTTTCGATCGCATCCCGGAGCGCTGGACAACGGGCGCACTCGGCGATTCGCAGGTGCAACTTCATGTGATAGGAATTCACCGAGAAAAGAAACTCAGAGTCAGCCGAACTGTTTTCAGTGGCGGCATAAAGCTGATCCACGCGACGGCCCATCTGCCGCAGTTCCTCCTTCTCCTCGGTCGTGGCCCGCTCAGCAAAGAGCCGTGCTGCCTGGGTTTCCAATGCCTCGCGCACGATGCTTCGGTCTTCGACATCCTGTTGTGTGGGAATGCGGACGCGGGTTCCCACGCGCGGCTTGCTTTCGACGAGACCGTCACGTTCGAGCCGCTGCAGCGCCTCCATCACCGGTGGAACGCTGACGTTCAACTCCTCCGCCAGCTTGCGTCGGGACAGCGCCATCCCCACCGGCAAGTCGCCCTTCAAAATCTTGTTCCTGATTTCAACGTAAGCGCGCCCAGCGAGGGACGCAGACTCCCGCGAAGAAGTAGAAGCCGTCGGCTCGATTGGCGGAGATTTGGCAGCCCGTTTCTTCATCGATGCACTGATATATCATCTGGCGGACACATTCCTCGGGTCAAGCGACATTACGCTGCGATTCGAAACTGCGGTCAGCGTTGCGTTGTCAATGTTCGTTCAAATCCTGAGGAGTGGCCGGACTGACGCCGGGTTAAGCGCAGCGCAACCCGAACGCTTGGTCAAATGAACTGCTCCCGTACCGTAGGCCCGGGTGCCAGTAGCCTGTTACGTCGGGGAAGAAACGTGCGTCGAGATGCTACGGGTCTCGCTGCACTTCCCATCGCTTTCGGCCTTTGTCCCTTCAAGACTCTGGGCTGTAGGCGGCCTCTAGCTTCGTGGGCGCATCTCAAATCTGTGCAACCCCAGCCACAGAATGGCGTCAGAAAGTAGCCCACGCGGAGCCGTGGGACGAAATGCTCGACAATTTTACGCCGCGTAGCGGCGACAGAGCTACCATGTCACTGTTGCTCTTTCGCCCCCGCCGGGGCTCTCGATTCTTCTGAACGCTTCTCCCACGGCTCGGCCGTGGGCTGCTTGTAACGCTGCTCCGCAGCTATAGTCCCGGGTTCTTCGATAGTTCAAAAGCTGAGATGCGCCCTAGCTTCGTCCGATCGCCTCGCGAAGCTTGACGTTGGATCCTTCGGTATGCCATACCACTGATATATCAGTCATGAAATCGCCGCCCGCGCATTCTCCTCCCCGCGCTTCGTTACGCGCACCCTTGTAATGGCTGATAACGCGAAAACTTCGATTTGCTCCGGCGCGTCTTCCGCCCACCGCTGGCCCATTGCGTTCCTTGTTGCGGCGGCAATTGCGATCAGCTACCTGGACCGGCAGACGCTGCCGTGGGCAATCACCGCGATCCAGGCGGACATTCCGATCAGCAACCAGGTCAAAGCGTTTCTCGATTCGGCTTTCCTGGTCACCTATGGACTCATGTATGTGGGGGGCGGCTGGCTCATGGACCGCCTTGGAACGCGGCGAGGGTTTTTCATCATAATGATCTTCTGGTCGCTGGCATGCGCGAGTCATGGTCTGGCCGGAGGGGTGGTTGCACTGGCCGCGAGCCGTCTGTTGCTCGGCGTCGGCGAAGGCGGCGGATTTCCCGCTGCAACGCGTGCCGTCGCGGAATGGTTTCCGGTGAAGGAACGCTCGACCGCGATGGGAATCATCAACGCCGGCACAGCCGTCGGCGCGGTGATCGCACCACCGCTGATTGCGTTGATCCTGACCAATGCTCATTGGCTTGGCCTGGCGCCGTGGCGCTGGGTTTTCTTCCTAACCGGCGCGCTGGGCTTGCTCTGGACGATCTGGTGGTGGCGCAGTTACTTCACCCCCGCAAATTCCGAATCTGATCCAACGGTAGAAAGCGGTGCAAAGATTTCGCTCCCACAACTGCTGCGTCACCGGGAAACGTGGGCCATCGTCGGTGCGAAGTTTCTGAGCGATGGCGCGTGGTACTTCTATTTGTTCTGGCTGCCGAAATACCTCTTCGATGCCTTTCAACTCGACATCAAAACAGCCGGCGGCATCGGCTGGATTCCGTATGCAGCATCCGGCGTGGGCTGTTTGTTCGGCGGTGGACTTTCCAGCTGGCTGCTCACGCGCGGCGTGTCGGTGAACTGGTCGCGCAAACTCGCGCTCGGTGCCAGCGCAGCGCTGATGCCGTGGGTGATGTTTGTGCCGCACATGCAATCCGTCGGTTGGGTCATCTTCATTTTCAGCCTCGCGTTCTTCGGGCAGCAATCGTGGTCCACGCTCGTCATGATCCTGCCAACGGACATGATTTCCAAACGCGCCGTCGGCACGCTCGCGGGGCTGGTCGGCTTTGGCGGTGCGATGGGCGGTGTGCTCTTGGGCCAGATTGTTGGCTGGCTGCGCGACAACGGCTACAGCTACACGCCCGCGTTGATGATCTCCGGTTCACTGCACGTCGCCGCGTTTCTCTTGATCTGCGCAGTCATCCCGAAAATTCAACCGCTCACGATTTCGACACAAAATGAAAATCACTGAAATCCGCACCCGCGCCATTCAATGGACCGGCAAAACCGTCCCGCTCCCGCCGCACTTTTGCACCAATCCGATGGATGCCGTCTCGCCCATGCTGACCAAGGCCACGATGGGCACGTTCACCTTTCACGGATGGCTGCTCGTGGAAATCTTCACTGACAACGGGCTCGTCGGCATTGGCAACGCCGCGCTCTCGCCACTGGTGACGAAGCAGGTCATTGATCTCTACCTCAAGCCGCTGTTGATCGGGCAAGACCCGTGGGACACGGAATTTCTCTGGCAACACATGTATCGCAAGACGATGGCGTTCGGTCGAAAGGGAATTGCCATGGTCGCGATCAGCGCGGTGGACATCGCGCTGTGGGATCTGCTCGGCAAGTCGGCGAAACAACCGGTGTATCGTTTGCTCGGCGGGCGCACGAAACCGAAGATTCCGGTTTACGCCAGCCGCCTTTACAGCACGCCGCTAAAGGAACTCGCCCGCGAAGCCGCCAAATACAAGAAGCAAGGTTACCAGGCGATGAAGCTGCGCTTCGGCTGGGGTCCGACCGATGGCGCGGAAGGCATGCAGAAGAACGTCGCGCTGGTCCGCACCGTCCGCGAAACGGTCGGTGACGGCGTGGACATCATGGCCGACGCCTACATGGGCTGGAACTTGGATTACGCCAAACGCATGATCCCGCTCCTGGAGAAATACAATCTACGCTGGCTCGAAGAAGCCGTGATCCCCGACGACATTCACGGCTACGTGGAGCTGAAGCGATTCGGGCGCATTCCGATTGCGGGCGGCGAGCACGAACACACGCTGTTCGGTTTCCGCCAGCTCATCGAAGCGCGCGCGGTGGATTACATCCAATTCGACACGAACCGCGTCGGCGGCCTCACGCAGGCGCGCAAGATTGCGGCGCTCGCCGAGGCGCATCAGATCCCCGTCATTCCGCATGCCGGCCAGATGCACAACTACCATGTTGTGATGGCGAGCTTGAATTCGCCCATGG
>CAMLLE010000338.1 GCA_946480555.1 uncultured Verrucomicrobia subdivision 3 bacterium | reverse complement strand
GGGTCAAGGCCGGCGGAGCCAACCGCGCTTACGTGGAATCGGTGCCGGTTGAAGTGACCGACGGGAAGTTCAAAATCACGTTTACGAGCAAGGTCGAGAATCCGCAGATCAACGCGATTGAGTTGATCCCGCAGTGATCTTCCGCTGACGGTTCCCGTTTGTGCCGCGCGTGATTTCAGTTCGCCGCCTTGGGTGTTTGCTGTGGCAAGCGGGAATGGAATGAACTTTTCCTGCGCGAATGGGAGGTGCTCGAACTGCTCTCACGCGAACTCTGAACCGCGGGCGACATCGCCTGCGGTTTTTTTTATCCACGCATCTTCCGAGTGCGCGCCTATGACAAACGGCTGATAGGAAGATTCAAAAGCTTCGTTACCATCCCGGCAATTCAGCGTCCAGTAATCGACCGATAGCGGGTTTGTTGCGATATACCTGATGCATCTCCGAACATGAAAGCAGCCCTTCCCCTACTGATTGCCGTTGCCTCGATTTCATCGGCCTGGAATCTGGCCGCGCAACCACAGCCCGTCGCCTTCGACTGGTTTGAATATTCTGGAACCAATGCGCTGGAAGCGAAAGCCGGCCCTGGCGAATACCAGAATCCAATTCTCACCGGCTTCTATCCCGATCCGAGCATCTGCCGCGCGGGCGATGATTTTTACCTGATCAATTCCACGTTCGCCTATTTCCCCGGCATCCCGATTTTCCATAGCCGCGACCTGGTGAACTGGAAACACATTGGCAACGTGATTCATCGGCCCGACCAGTTGCGTTACGACCGCGTGGGCGTCTCTGGCGGCATCTTTGCGCCGGCCATCACCCATCATGACGGCGTGTTCTACATGGTCTGCACGCAAGTGGGCGGCAATGGGAATTTCGTGGTCACCGCCACCAATGCCGCCGGTCCGTGGTCGCAGCCGACCGAGCTGCGCTTTGAAGGCATCGATCCATCGCTGTTCTTTGATGAAGATGGTCGCGCGTGGATGGTAAACAACGGCGCGCCGGAAGGACGGCCCACCTACGATGGACATCGCGCGATCTGGATTCAGGAGTTCGATCCCAAGGAGAAGAAGATGATCGGTCCGCGCAAAGTGCTGGTGAACGGCGGCGTGGATATTTCAAAGAAGCCGGTCTGGATCGAAGGCCCGCACATCTACAAGGTGAAGGGCTGGTATTATCTCTGTTGCGCGGAAGGCGGCACAGGCCCGCAGCATTCACAAGTGATTCTCCGCAGCAAAAACGTGGATGGTCCTTACACACCCTGGGAGAAGAATCCAATCCTGACCCAACGCGATCTCAGCGCGAATGCACCGGACGCCGCCACCTGCACCGGCCATGCGGACCTCGTCATTGGACCGGACAACAACTGGTGGGCAGTGTTTCTTGCCGTGCGTCCGTATGACGGAAGGTTTTCACCCATGGGCCGGGAGACATTCCTTCTGCCAGTGAAATGGACGGAGGACGGCTGGCCGATCATTCTGCCGCTGGGCGAACGCGTGCCGATGGTGGCGAAAACTCCGGGTGGCGTTTCAGTGCAGCCATCGGAAAAACTGCCGTTGAATGGGAACTTCGCGTGGCGCGACGACTTTGAAAAATCTGAGCTGTCGCCCGCCTGGATCATGTTGCGCGCGCCGAAGGAAACCTGGTGGAACGTGGACAGCGGCGCAGGCAAGCTCCAGCTCACACCGCGCACCGAGCTGTTGTCCGGCCGCGGCAATCCGAGTTTCCTCGGCCGCCGCGTGCAGCATGCGCGCTTCACCGCGGCGACTGCGTTGGATGTTCCCAGTGAGCCCGGCGTCGCTGCGGGCCTGGCGGTTTTTCAAGGCGAACGTTTCCATTACTTCGCCAACGCGCAGCGCGGAACCAATGGCGTGAATGTTTCGCTCGAACGCGTTCGCGGCCGCGGCAGCAGCGGACCGGAAATCGTGAAGAGCGTCAATGTGCCAGAAGCCAAATCGCTGAAGCTGCGCGTCGTGGCCAGCGATTCAAAATGCGCTTTCGAATACGCGACCGACTCCGGCTCGTGGGAAACGCTGGCAGCGGATCTCGACGCCACCATGCTCACAACGGATGTCGCAGGCGGATTCGTCGGTGCAACGGCTGGACCTTACGCACGGCTGGAAGCCGCTCGTTCCACAGGTCAACCATGAGCAGGGCAGGGGAGCTTTCATGAGAAACAAACTCGCTTGGATTCAACTGGCGGCGCTCTTCGCAAGCACCGCCTGTTTCGCGCAAACGCCGGAACCGGTCAAAGTCGAACAAGGATTGGTGCAGGGCGCCGCGATCGAGGGCCTCACGGTTTATCGCGGCATTCCGTTTGCCGCGCCGCCGATCGGTGACTTGCGTTGGCGCGCGCCGCAACCGGCGGCCAAATGGGACGGCGTGAAGCAAACCGCGAAGTTCGGTCCGCGGCCGATTCAAGGTTCGCGCAACGCGCCTGACATGAGCGAAGACTGTTTGTATTTGAACGTCTGGACGCCCGCAAAGTCCGCTGACGAGCGAATTCCAGTGCTGGTCTGGATCTACGGCGGCGGCTTCGGCGGCGGTTCAACTTCCGATCCCGTTCATAACGGCGAACATCTCGCCCGCAAAGGTGTGGTGCTGGTGAGCATCGCGTATCGAGTTGGCGCGCTCGGCTTTCTGGCGCATCCGGAATTGAGCGCCGAAACCACCAACCGCGTTTCTGGCAATTATGGCCTGCTCGACATGATCGCGGGCTTGCAGTGGATTCAGAAAAACATCGCGGCGTTTGGTGGCGATCCGAAACGGGTCACGATTTTTGGCGAATCCGCGGGTGGCATTGCGGTGAGCATGTTGTGCGCGTCGCCGTTAGCGGAAGATTTGTTTCACGGCGCCATTTCCCAGAGCGGCGGTTCGTTCGGACCGCCGCGCGTCACCACGTTTCCGGGCGAAAACATGAAGCGGTTGCCGGATGCGGAAAAAGCCGGCGAAGCCTTTGCCAAGAGCGCCGGGGTCAGCTCAATCGCGGAACTGCGCCGCATTGCGCCCGACAAACTTCCGCCCGGACGCGGCTGGCCGATCATCGATGGCTGGGTGATTCCCGACGATCAGCACAAGCTCTACTCCGCCGGTAAATACAATGAGACGCCCATTCTCGTCGGCTACAACTCGGACGAAGGCTTGAGCTTTTCGCCGCCAAAAACCCCGGCGGATTACGTTGCCGGTGTGCGGACGCGCTTTGGGAAATTCGCGGACGATCTGATCAAGGCGTATCCCGTCGGGACCAATTCCGTTCCCAAGACGGGGCGCGACTTGATGCGTGATGCCGCGTTTGGCTGGCACACATGGTCTTGGGCGCGGCTGGCGGCGGAGAAGGGGAAGTCAAAGGTCTTCTACTATTACTTCGATCAGCATCCGGAGCATCCCGCAGATTCGCCGCGCGCCGATCACGGCATGGCGCACGGCGTGGATGTGCCTTACGTGTTCCAGCATTTGAACCGCAACAATCCGCAAACGACGAAGGGCGATCTGGAAATCTCGGAAGCGGTCTCGACGTATTGGGTGAACTTCGCCAAGCGCGGCGATCCGAACGGCGAAGGCTTGCCGCGCTGGCCTGAGTTCAGCGAACGCGAGCCGCAGGTGATGCATTTCAAAAACAAACCGTTCGTCGGTTCCGTGCCCAGCGCGGATTCTTTGAAGGTGTTGGACGCCTATTTCGCCTGGAGGCGCACGCCCGAAGGCGAGGCTTGGGCGAAGTGAAGCAACGCGCGCAGGCATGGAAACCTGCGGCACGGCAGACTTGGAAGTCTGCGCTACGCGAAAAGCTCGCGCTGATTGCATGCAGCCACGGAATTCAATGCCCGAACTCAATGTAACTTCCCTATGAAGCTTCAACTCCTTACCGCAGCGTTGTTCGCCCGGCTGGCCGCGCCTGTTCTTGCGCTGGACGGGCAAGTCGTCATTCACGATCCCTCCACGCTCCTGGAGTGCGGCGGCAAATATTATACTTACGGCACGGGCGGCGCGACGCTTGTGTCGGAAGACGGCTGGACGTGGCGCCGCGGCGTCACGCCGGCGAGATCGGGAATGGCGCCGGACGGAATCAAGATCGGCGATCGTTACTATCTCTACATCTCCCGAAACGTTGGCGCACAACCGCGGGCGGACATCAACTTGATCTGGAGCAAGTCGCTCGATCCGGAGTCGCCGGATTACAAGTGGGAGGAAAGCGGCGTGGTGGCATCGTCGGACGGCTTCGAAGATTGCAATGCAATCGACCCCGGCTTGTTTCTCGATCCAAACACCGGCCGCCTCTGGCTGACCTACGGTTCCTATTTCGGCTACATCCGGCTGGACGAACTTGATCCCAAGACCGGCATGAAGCGCAATCCGACGTATCCAGCGGTGAACATCGCGATCAATTGTGAGGCGTCGATCCTGATCTATCGCGACGGCTGGTATTATCTGCTGGCAACGCATGGCAGCTGCTGCCGCGGCGCGGACTCCGGCTACAACATCCGCATGGGGCGATCCAAGAGCGTGACCGGTCCTTACCTGGATCACACCGGGCTCGACATGATGCTGGGTGGCGGAAAGCTGTTTCTCACTTCAGCCGGGCGCGTCATTGGTCCGGGCCATTTCGGTTTGATCGAGCTGGGCGCTGGCGTGGAAAAATTTTCGATCCATTACGAAGCCGATCTGGATCGAGGCGGCGCGAGCGTGCTGGACATCCAGCCGCTGTTGTGGCGCGACGGCTGGCCGGTTGCTGGTGAGATCGGAAGAG
>CAMLLE010000337.1 GCA_946480555.1 uncultured Verrucomicrobia subdivision 3 bacterium | reverse complement strand
CGCGCATCTTGCCGCTCATCAACCAGACGTGGTTCCGGCAGATCATCTGGTATGTGATGGGCGTCGGTGCAGCCATCACGGTGTGCTTGATAGATTATCGCAGCCTGCTGCGCTGGGCGCTGGTGTTTTACTGGTTCGCCATCCTGCTGCTGATTATCGTGCTCATTCCAGGCATTGGCTCCACGCACGGCTGGGGCGCACGGCGCTGGATCGATCTCGGCTTCTTCAATCTGCAACCCAGCGAAGTCGCCAAGCTGGGAGTCATCGCGGCGCTCGCCAGCTTTCTCAGCCGCCCGGCGGATGAATTGCGACAGGTGCGGAACTTCTGGAAACCGATCGGCATGATGCTGCTGCCGTTCATTTTGATTTTGAAGGAACCTGATCTCGGTTCCGCCATCGTCATTTTCCCGACCGGCTTCATGATGATGCTGGCGGCGGGCACGCCGCGCCGTTACCTGATCAAGCTCATCACAGGCGGCATGATCATGGTCGCGCTGCTGCTGGTGGACATTCTCTTCAGTCCGCCCGGCTGGTGGCAAATCAAGCTGGAGAATTACCAGAAGCAGCGTTTGCTGGTTTACTTCGGTGTCGATTTCGCGCCGAAGGATGCCACGCCCGCCGAGCGCGAGAAGGCGCGGCGGCTGCAGGCAGAAAAGTCGTATCAGGTGAAGCAGGCGTTGATTTCCGTGGGCACGGGCGGGCTTTGGGGCAAGGGCTGGACGGAAGGCACGCAGACGTCGCTCGCGTTTTTGCCGCCCGGTGCGGCGCATAATGATTTCATTTTCTCCGTGATCGCCGAGGAGAAAGGATTCGTCGGCAGCATGCTGGTGCTGACGTTATATGGCGCAGTCCTGTTCTCAGGAATCAGGATCGCCGGCCAGGCACGCGATCGCCTGGGCAAACTGCTGGCAGTGGGCGTTGTGACGCTGCTGTTCAGCCACGTGTTTGTGAATATCGGCATGAATATTCGCATTGTCCCTGTCACGGGCATTCCACTGCCGCTGTTGTCTTACGGCGGGTCTTCGGTGCTGAGCTCGTTGATCGCCATGGGCATGCTTCAAAACGTGTATCTATACCGAAAGGGTTATTGAATTATGAGTGAAAGGAACTTTTCCCGGCGGCGCCGTGGCGGAATGAGATTCCGCCCCAGTGGCGGGCTGGGACACACCTCGCAAAAGCCGGACCGCGAAGCGACTGAAGCGCGCGCGGAAGTCGTCGGCGGCGCGGGTGCGCAAGAGAAGGTTTTTGAACGCCGTCACGCGCACGAGATCGAACGCGCAGAAAACGTCGCAGCAGGATTGCCTCCGGAAGGTCTCCCGGCGGAACAACCGCAGCACGTGGATGAACCGCCGGCAGCCGTCAGCGACACCGCTCCTGCGACGCAGTTGCCGCCGCAGCCGGAAGAGAAATTCGAGCCGGTGCATGTTCCGGAAAAACCGAAGGGCCTCGTGGACGCCATTCGCGTCGCTGCGACCACACTGGTGAAGAAGGTTCAAAAACTTCTCAAGCCGGTGAAGAAGGTTCACAAGGAAGTGATCATCAACGCAGAGACTTTGGAGACACGCGTCGCGGTTTCCGAAGACGGCAAGCTTGAGGAATTTAACATCGAGCGCACCACCGAGGAGCGCCTCGTCGGCAGCATCTTCAAGGGCAAGGTGCGAAATCTCGAAGACGGTTTGAAAGCTGCCTTCGTGGACATTGGTTTCGAGAAGAACGCGTTCCTGCATTACTGGGACATCGTTCCGAACCAGTTCGACAGCGGCGTGGAAATCGTCGAGCGCGAAGGCCGCAAGCGCGACAAGCCGAAGATCACGCAGAAGGACATTCCGCGCGTCTATCCGCCGGGCAGCGACATCATCGTGCAGGTCACGAAAGGCCCGATCGGCACCAAGGGACCGCGCGTCACGACGAACCTTGTGCTGCCCGGACGTTACCTCGTGCTGCTCCCGAACTCGGATCAAAGCGGCATCTCCCGCAAGATCGAGAATCAGCAGGAACGGCATCGTTTGAAGAAGATTCTGCGCGAGCTGTCCATTCCCGATGGCATGGGCGTCATCATGCGCACCGCCGGCGAAGGCCAGCAGAAGCGTTACTTCGTGCGCGACCTGGCGTTGCTGCTGGAGGAATGGCGCGGCGTGCAGGAGAAGATCAAGAGTCAGCCAATGGCAACCTGCGTGTTCCAGGAGCCGGATTTGATCGAGCGCACCGTGCGCGACTTCCTGACTGAAGATGTGGAGCGTATTGTCGTGGACAACCCGAAAGCCTACGACCGGATGCGCGACATGATTTCGAAGATTTCGAAACGGTCCGCCAACAAGGTGAAGCTCTACAGCGACCCGCAATCGATCTTCGATCGTTTCAACATCAGCAAACAGCTGGAGAATGCGTTTTCGCGCCAGGTGCATCTGAAGAGCGGCGGTTACATCGTCATCGACGAAACCGAAGCGCTGGTGGCCATCGACGTGAACACTGGCCGTCACAAAGGCGGCAAGGATCAGGAAACGGCGATTCTCAAAGTGAACCTCGAAGCCGCGGATGAAATCTCGCGTCAGTTGCGTCTGCGCAACATGGGCGGGTTGATCGTGCTCGACTTCATCGATATGAAATCACGCCGCGACCAGCAGCAGGTGTATCAACGCATGAAGGAAGGTCTGCGCCGCGACAAGGCGAAGACCCACATCCTGCCGATCTCGCAATTGGGATTGATGGAAATGACCCGCCAGCGCCACAGCGAAAGCGTGCGCGCGGCGGTTTACGACGACTGTCCGTATTGCAAAGGCCGCGGCAAGGTGAAGAGCTCGCTCACGATGAGCGTGGAAATCCAGCGCAAGCTGCAGGAAATCCTGAAGAAGCGCACACGCGACGAAAACGACTTCCAGCTCCGCATCGTCGTCCATCCGACCGTGCTGGAACGTCTCCGCACCGAGGACGAGAAGCATCTCATCGAGATGGAGAAACGCTACTTCGGCAAGCTGTCATTCCGCGCCGACACCGGCATGCACGCCGAGCAGTTCAAGATTGTGAACGTGGCAAACAACGAAGAACTGGCCAGCGTCGGAAGCTGAGCAATTGATTCACGGAAGCCGGAATCTGTTCGCAGATTCCGGCTTTTTTATTTCGGTCAAGCAAGCGCCGGAACCCGCAACCCCTCTGCTTTTGCAAGCTGCACCTGACGATGGTCAGTGGTCAGAAAGACCTCGCATTCGAGCGTTAAAGCCGACGCGACGTGGAGAAGATCAATGGCGCGCGCGTCAAGCCGCTCGGTGTGGGCATCTGAAAGAGACACGGCGCGACTGAAGGCGATGTCCATATCGAGATTGACCTCCACCAGCGCGCGGCGGCGGATCAAATGCTGCAATCGGCTGAGTGCCGCATCCCGTTCCCGGGCAATTTGCTTCCGTTCGGCCGCGCCACCGGAGCTGCGTTGGAAAAACGCCCGTTGAAGTATCGCGTTCTTAACCTCCAACGCATGCAAGGGCAGGAAAAACAGATTCGGCAGCTCCAATCGGCGATAGGCGGCGATGATCGCCGGGGAATCCACCTCTCGTATCAGCAGGCGCAGTATGAAACTGCTGTCTGCATAGGCCCTCACCGGCGGGACTCCTCAAGGATTTGAGACGCGCTCGGCAACGCAGCCTTTTCACCAAGCACCTCATCGAGAATGCCGTCGATAGCCTGCCTCCGCCCAACGTCATCGCTGTGGGTAGTGGCTGCTGGTTGAAGAATCCAAAGCGGCTCGCCATTGTCGGTGACCTGAACCGCATTTCCCGCCCGGGTCATGCGTTTTACTTTCAGAGGTTCGCGGACGAGAGTGCGCAGGGAAACCGATTTCATTCTGTCTGACAGTAGCGTCTGACAGCTTGAACGTCAATCCAATGGACGCATGGATGCCGAAGCTGAGCGAATGCGTCGCCGCCTATTCCACGCGCTTCACGGCCACCAGCCAGCCGGTGGATTCCGGGGCGTTGCCGCCAAGGACGAGCATGTTTCCCTTGTCCAGTTTCTGGGTTCGCTTCAGGACGGATTGGCCGTCGCCGACCAGCCCCACTTCGAAGTTCTTTCCATCAATGTCTTTGACGAGAATCTTGCAGCGGTCGCTGAGGACGACTTCCTTGGAACCCTTTTCCGGCAGCGAAAAATCCACTTTCCTGACCAGGAAGTAGTGCTTCCACTTCAGCGGGAGTTCCGCGAGCTTCTTGCGCGTCTCTTCGTTCACCGGCTTATGGTTTGGGTCGGGCGACTTTTCGGACGTTGCCGCCCAAATGAGCTGAGCTTCAAACTTGATGTCTTTGCTGGCACCGGTGGTGAACATGAGCAGCAGCATCGCGGACGCGAGGAGCAGACATACTGAAAACGCGGGTCTGAATCTCATTGGGTGAAACTCTAACAATGACGGTTCTTTTCGCAATCTACCTTTCCGCCGGGTAAGAAACCCAAACCAAAGTCGTGCCATTGTCGAAGTCCTGGTACGTGAACGCCTCGGAATCGGCAACCGCCATTTCAGAGGGAGAACCATTTCCGCGCGGCATGCTCAACAGCGCCACCGCGATCAATGCGGCAATGGCGCCGGCTGGAATCAGCAAACGGCGAAGCGTCTGCAATAAGGACGGTTTGACCGGCGCTGGCCGCGGTTCAGAACGCTCAATTTCGCGCTGAATCTTCGACCAGAAAAACCCGCGCGACTCCGGAAGTTGCAGCCGCGGCTCGGATTGCTTCAGCGCCTGCCGCGTGTTCCGCAGTTCCTTG
>CAMLLE010000336.1 GCA_946480555.1 uncultured Verrucomicrobia subdivision 3 bacterium | reverse complement strand
ATACCGCCTGCTCGCGCGCGACACGGTGGGTTTTGAAGTGGGTGCCTACGACGAAACTCTGCCGCTGGTGATTGATCCGGTGTTGAGTTTCTCGACATTCGTCGGCGGCGCCAAAGCCGAATATGGCTGGGCTGTGGCGGTGGATGCGGCAAACAACGTCTATGTGGCGGGCGAAACGCTGTCACAGAACTTTGCCACGACGAATGCATTCCAGCGGAAATATGGCGGTGGCATTGGCGCCTTCGGTGATGCGTTCGTGGCCAAGTTCGATGCCACGACCAAGCAACTCGTGTATCGCACCTACCTTGGCGGCAGAACCGACGACGGCGCGCTGGCGATGGACGTGGACGCCGCAGGCCGGGTGTATGTGACCGGCTTTACCGATTCGCGCAACTTTCCGCTCGTTCCATCCAGCAACGCCTTGAGCCTGGCCACGCTGTCGCACAGCGGCCGCACGAACAACGCCTTCCGCATCTTCCCAATCAACGCGTTCGTGGCGCGACTCGACACATCCGGTTCATCGCTGGATTTCTCCATCCTCCTCGGCGGCAGCCGGCGCGATGTCGGGCTTGGCATCGATGTGGATAACGGCTCGGGAGACGTCTTTGTAACCGGGCTGACCGAATCCACGAACTTCTCGCCCGTTTCCGTGGGGGCATCGCAGCCGTCGTACGGCGGCCGTGGTGATGCGTTTGTGACGCGCCTGACGAGCCTTGCCGATCCTGTGGCGGTTTATTCAACCTTCCTCGGTGGCAAGAGCCTGGACCAAGGGCAGGCGATCGCTGTGAACGCCGATCGTGCGTTCATCACCGGCTTCACTTCTTCCACAAATTTCCCGGTCACCAACGCGCTGGTGGTTCAGAACACGATCTGGACCAATGCGGTGACGTTTACGAATCTCAATATGCAGCCGCGCCGCAGTGTGGCGCTTGATGCTTTCGTAACCGCGCTCGATCCCTCCGGCAATCGCATCTACTCCACTTACCTCGGCGGGACCAACGACGATTCCGGCATGGCCATAGCCACGGATCCCGCCGCAAATGCCTACGTCGCCGGCTACACCTTCTCACGGGTGTTCCCGACCAACACGGCGGTCACTCCGCTTTCACCCAGCACCACCACATTCACCTCGCATGCGTTCGTGACGAAGATCGCAGCTGATGGTTCGCTCGTTTACTCCACGCAATTCGGCAGCACGCGGCGCGATCGCGCAACCGGCATTGCGTATGATTCCGCCAACGGCCGGGTGTACGTTTCCGGCAGCACCACGTTCAGCAACTTCTTCGCAACGAATGCGTCGTTCGTGACCGATTTCCGCGCTGCCAGCGTCATTAGAAAGCATCCGGCCAAGACACCGACGGATGTTTTCCTCGTGGGCTTGCAGGAAACCGGCGGCACGGCGCCGCTCACATTCACCAATGCCACGCTCTTTGGCGGCTCGGCGAATGACATCCCCAACAGCATGGCCTTGGGTTCCGTCGGCGGAAACGTCGCGGTCTGGATTGTGGGCGACACGGTTTCAAGAAACCTCGTCGTCACCAACAGCTACCCGCCGTTCGACCTGCAAAGGAATCTCGGGAACAATCGCAACAGCAAAGCCAAGGACGTATTCCTCATCGAGGCGCAACTGCCTTGATTGGCGCGTGAACATTTCCCCCGGTCTTTTGTCTCTAATGGACTGCTGCCAGACCTTGTAACGTATGGCAGAATGCTTTTGAATGGTTCGACATTTTTATGAAACGATTGCTGATTAAGTTGGTTCTGGCGGTGCTGGTTCTGGGCGCCTGCGAAACGGTGGCACACGCGCAGTTCAAGGTGGCCACGGTGGATTTGAGCCGCGTGTTCACGAATTACTGGAAGTTCAAGGAAGCCGACGCCGGGCTTCAGGAGCTCAAGGCCGACCTGGCCAAGGGATTCGAGGATCTGAAAAAGACGCATCAGAAATCGAGCGAGGAATACTCCACGCTGCTGGCTGAAGCGAACAACCAGGTGCTCTCCGCCGAAGAACGGGACAAGAAAAAGAAAGCCGCCGAAGAAAAACTTCGCGAACTCGGCGAATTGCGCCGCAGCATCGAACAATACGACAAACAGGCGATGACTCGCTGGGGTGAACAGCGAAATCGTGTGCGGGAAAATCTCCTGACGGAAATCTACGCCGTGGTCCGCTCCAAAGGCAAAGGCGGCAGTTACACCGTCATCCTCGACAGCGCAGGCAAAACTTCGGACCAGACGCCCATTGTGCTGTTCTCCTCCGCGGAGGACATCACGGAAAGCGTGCTCACGCAATTGAACGCCGGCGCGCCGACGGCCGCAAAGTAATCCACAGCTCGCCTCCAAACACCCTTTCCTGACTGGGAAGGGTGTTTTTGTTTTCACGTTTTGTCATTCTGCTGGCCGTTGAATGCTCGAAATTGAACTTTGCAGTTGGGCCGCGGGCTGGTTCAGTGCTGCGCGTGCTTGGAACCTGGATCAACTTCATCGGTATCGTGCTGGGCGGACTTTGCGGTTTGCTCTGGAAACAGCCGATGTCCAACGCCAACCAGATCTTCTTCAAGAATCTCCTCGGCGCACTGACGCTGTTTGCCGGATTGCGCCTCGCGTGGGTCGGGCTCGCCGGAAGCGCTTCATTTCTGTTGATGCTGAAACAGTTCCTCATCGTGCTTGTGGCGCTGACACTCGGAAAACTGCTGGGACGTTTGATGCACTTGCAAAAGGCTTCCAATCACCTTGGCCAGTTTGCGCGCGACCGGATGGCCAAGGCGGCGCCGACAAATCCGGATCGGTTCAGCGACGGTTTTATCGTTTGCACACTGTTGTTCTGCGCCGCCCCCCTGGGAATCGTGGGAGCGATGAGCGACGGCCTCGACAACTTCCCCCTGCCCCTCAGCATCAAGGCGGCCATGGATGGCATGGGTGCGCTTGGCTTTGCGGCGCTGTTCGGAGCGGGTGTGGTTTTCTCAGCCGTTCCTGTCCTGGTCTTCCAGGGCATCCTCAGTCTTTCCGCCCAACGCTTCTTGTTTCCGCTCCTCGAAAAGCATGACTTGCTGGACCCGGTGAACACCACCAGCGGTTTCCTCATCGTCTGCATTGCCTTAATCATCTTCGAAGTGAGGCGAATTGAAGTGACCGATTACCTGCCCGCGCTGGCGATTGCACCGTTGCTGGCATTTTGGCTGGCGTGATCGTTTGCGAAACCATCGTTCGGCCGGCTGGGTCCGATTGTTGAGTCGTTAACGCGTGTCGCCCCTAGGTTACTTGGGGTTTTACCCTATGGTTCGATCATGCTCCCGGCGGCAGTGTGGGAAACATGCAAAATACGCTTTCGCTCCCCCCGTTTCGCCCCTCCGAGAACGAAGATCCGATTCTGAACGTGGTGATTGCGTATGAAGATTTTGAAACCGGCAAACAGGCCAAGAACACCTACGATCACCTCGTGGATCAACTCGGAGAGGAGTTCCGCTTCAACAATCAGATGTGGAAGTTCGACGTGCTGACCGTGCCGAAGCTGAAAGAAATGGCGGCGAAGGACGCCGCCGCGGCCGACGTGATCATCATCGCGGCCCACGGAAAGTCTGACTTGCCGCGCGAAGTGAAGTCCTGGCTCGAGATGGCCTTCGCCGAAGGCATTCACGCGCTCGGACTCGTGGCTTTGTTCGATCACGATGTCCAGGAGAGTCCCGCGCAAACCTATCTGGCATCCATCGCCGAGAGCGCGCACCTGGCCTTCTTCTCTTCACCCGGAGATTTGAACAAGACCGAGACGGGACTGGGTGGTTCCCGTACGGGTTCGGATACCTGGTCGTTCCTGACCGATGGATTGGAAGACCGAAACGTCTCCCGCTGGGGAATAAACGAATAAAGCATCATGGCACGAAAACTAAAATCCGAGGAAGCCGAAGTTTTCACTGGGGCAATGGACAATGCTGAAATTCCAACCGACGCGGATGCGTTCCTGCGCAGCCTGCACGACAAGCAGGACGAGCCACTGGAACTGACGCTCGTACCGGGCTTGTGGATCAGCAATTCACCGGTGCGCCCGGGCCGCTGACCGTTCGATGGCCCTTCCCCGCTCTCCGAAAACTTCCACCGGCGGGAAACGATCGGCTCGTTCCGTCGCGCCGCAACAAGTGCTTCGCGTCGCTGGCCGCGAAATTCCCGTTTCGCGACTTGAGAAAGTCTTCTATCCCCAAACCGGATTCACCAAAGGCGATGTCATCGATTTCTATATCCGCATCTCGCCCGTTCTGCTGCCGCACCTCAAGGATCGCCCGCTGACGCTCAAACGCTATCCCGACGGCGTGGCGGGAATGTTCTTCTACGAGAAACGCTGTCCGCCTTACCGGCCGGACTGGGTCAAAACTGCTTCCGTCTGGAGCGAAGGCAACAACGCCGAAATCCATTTCTGTCTCGCCAACGATCTGCAGTCGATCATCTGGGCCGCGAATCTCGGCGACCTGGAACTGCACACGTTTCTCGCCAAGGCAAAACACATCGACCGCCCGACGATGCTCGTGTTCGATCTCGACCCCGGCCCGCCCGCCGACATCGTTCAATGCGCGGAAGTCGGATTAATGGTGAAAAAGCATTTCGACGATCTGGGCTTGCAGTGCTTTCCCAAGACATCCGGTTCGAAAGGTCTGCAAGTTTATGTACCGCTGAACACACTGGTCACCTACGACAAAACCAAGCCCTTTGCGCGCGCGCTGGCTCAGCAACTGGAATCGCAACGGCCTGATTTGATCGTGTCCCGC
>CAMLLE010000335.1 GCA_946480555.1 uncultured Verrucomicrobia subdivision 3 bacterium | reverse complement strand
CAAGCTCGAGTCGCCGGCGGCGTTCGACCGTTTCAAGGACGCGCTCACCACCGAGGTCAAGCAACTGCTCACAAACTCGTCACCGGGACCGCACTCCGTCGAGGAATACGTGGCGAATCTGAACGGGGATGGCGCTGAATGGGCAGAGCGCGTTCTCCGCGAGGCGACTCCATTCGCGCCAGTATCGCCAATTGCGGGAAAGCCGCGATTTCGGAAGTTGCTGGCGATGACCTCCAACGGCTCCGACTCCGCAGTTTTCCGCAACATCCGGGAAGCGTTATCAGATCAGGCCCTGCACATCGTTGCGCGCGACCATCCGCAATCCGATGTGCTGTGCCTAGAAGACGAGTGGGGCCTGTGCGCCGGCGAATTCCCCGAAGTGGCGGAACTGATCAAGGAATTCCGCTCCCTTCCCCCGGAGGAGCAGGCACTGCTTTGCACGGCCTGCGACGCTTCCGAACTGCGGAACTTCTTCCCCGAACTGCCGGAAGACCACACGCGTCCGACCCGTCTCCTCGCCAGTGCGCGTGTGTTCGATGTCATCCAGCGCTCAGGGAGCGAAGACTACGTGTTCGACGAACAGATCATCGCCAAGGGCTATCGGGGAGCCTTGGAGGCATTGACGCATGACCAGGCGTTGGCGGCTGGCGTCGCCACGAGGGTTGAGGCGGTTATCTCAGGCGACGGTGTTTCGGCCGCCCTCACCAAGCTGGTTGCAGCCAAGCCTGGCGCTTCGGCGTTCGTGCCGAAAGAGTTTGTGAAGCTGTTCAAGGCGGGGGTCGAGGAGGCCGCTTCGGAACTGACTCGACACGCCGGTGCTGCTGCGTAGCGAGCATAACCGCGACAGGCGGCTTCTGGTATGCCTAGAAGCCGCCCTCTTCCTCCAGTAGTCAAATGAGGTATCGCGATCGAATTCTGGCACTAAACGGGCACTAAAAGTGGGTGACCTCGATGAAACCCCTGTAAATATTGGAGCGGGTGAAGGGAATCGAACCCTCGTCTCAGGCTTGGGAAGCCCACGTTCTACCATTGAACCACACCCGCTGATTGAAGAGCGGTTGCAGAGTTAGCAGAACCGGTTGTGAGCCGCAATCGCGCTTTTTGATATCGCCCCTTTTCAATTGGGCTGCGTTCGCACGTTGTTCACGACTTTCCTTTGCCTCAGCAGCTCGCGGTGCCTGGCAGCCGATCGGTTGACGAAGACCAGCCTGAACAGCGATCCGCCGCAGCGCCAACCGGGCGGATTCAGATCAATCTGTGGACGAAACGACCGGCTGGCGATCGCGAGTGCTGCGATGTTTCAAATTCCGTGGCGAATGAAATTCGGACAACTCAAGAACGGGTTAGCTTTCGCCAAAATTGGTCTGCGCAGTGCCGCTCAGAGATGCCGATAAGGGGCTAGTGAATTTCAGAAACATCGGGAGCAGTTGTTCCGGTGATCGTGAAGAGGTCGGTGACCATCTTCCGATCGTCGAATGCGTTGCTGCCCGCAATTCGTTCTGAAACGAATCCCACGCCGCCAAATGAACCTAAAATTGCGAAACTTTACGCTGAAACAAAAGCTGCTGTTGCTTCAGGCCTGTTCGCTGGCCGGAATGGCGGCTTTGCTGGCCTGCTTTTTCTGGCTGGAACAACGTGTCGGGCAGCAGGTGATATTTCCCAACTTCGAGACCCAGATTCTCAAAGGCCATGAGAACACACTGAAGACATTGGTGGATACCGAGGCTCAAATCCTGGCCGAACGATTGAAGTCCGCCAGCACGGCAGCCGAGCAGAAAGCGATCATTGAATCCCAGACGGATCCGCTTCGGTTTCTCGAGGATCAATCCGGATACTTCTTCAGTTACGACCTTCAAGGGACGCGCATCAACGTGCCGACGAACAAGGGTCAGAATGGCCAAAACTGCATGCACCTCAAGGACAGTGACGGTTTTGAGCTGGTGCGCGGATTGGTTGACGCGGCGAAGAAGGGCGGCGGCTTTGTGCGCTATCGTTTCGACAAACCTGGCAAGGGTGTTCAACCAAAGCTTAGCTACGTTTCGCTGATTCCCGGCACGGACTACTTCGTGGGCTCGGGTGTGTATATCGACGATGTCGAATCCGAGCGCGCCGCTCTGGCCGCAAAGGTCAGCGGACAGATGAAGACCTATTTCATATATTTGGGCACCTTTTCAGTGGCGATCCTGGCGCTCACTGTCACGCTGGCTTTGCTGCTCTCCAGATCCATTACGAGCATCATTACCAAAACCGCTGGCGAACTGCTGACGAGCGCACAAAACGTCTCCACCGCATCCACACACCTGAGCCAGACCAGCCAGCTGCGGGCGGAAGGGTCCAGCCAGCAGGCAGCGTCCACCGAAGAGACCAGCGCTTCGCTGGAACTGCTGTCCACGATGACGCGCCGCAACACCGATGAAATCAACGGTGCGACGGTGCTGGCGCGGGACGCGCGCATGGCTGCGGACAACGGCGTGGCTGACATGGAGGCGATGTCTGCCGCAATGGAAGCGATCAAGGCTTCGTCGGACGACGTCGCGGTGATCATCAAAACCATCAACGAAATTGCGTTTCAAACGAACATCCTCGCGTTGAATGCCGCGGTTGAAGCGGCGCGCGCCGGCGAAGCAGGAATGGGTTTCGCCGTGGTCGCAGATGAAGTTCGAAATCTCGCGCAACGTTCAGCCAAAGCAGCGGAAGAAACCACCGCCAGGATCGAAGGTGCCATTCACAAGACGGTATCTGGCGTGCGCATCACCGCCAAGGTGGCCGAAGCGTTGAACGGAATTGTCCTGAAATCCCGGCAGATGGATGAAATCTCCACCCGCGTCGCCGCCGCTTCCAAAGAACAACACGATGGCATCAGCCAGATCAACCAGGCAATGGGACAGTCGAGCAAAGTGACGCAGTCGATCGCAGCTTCCGCCGAGGAGAGCGCGGCTTCAGCCGAGGAATTGAGCGCGCAGGCGGAAACCATGCGCTGTTCGGTGATGGAGTTGATGCAACTCGTGAATCGCGACCGGCAGAATCTGGCCCGCTTTAGTCAAGCGCCGCGTGCCACAGCACCGCGCGGTATCACGTCGGCCAGAGGCCGTTCCACCGAAGTGCTCGCGGGCGATTTCAACACCTTTTAACCAAGGCCGCCGATGCACCATCCTGTTTGCAGATCCGCTTCGATCGGCTTGCTTCCTTTGCTGTCGGGTCTCCTCCTGCCCCATTTCAGCCCGCCGGTGGCTGCGGCGGAAGGGAGTCATTCGAAAGCACCCTCGTGGCTGGACGTTTCACTCGGCGTAAAGGAGGGGTACGACGACAATGTTTTCCTTTCCGGTGTGGATTCACGTTTTCTTCCGGCAACGATTTCAGTTCCAGACGGGAGCGTCGCGGCACTTGAGGAACGGTCGTCCTGGGTCACAACCGTGTCGCCCAAGCTCGGCGTGAATCTGCTGCCGTTGTTCGGCGACGGAGGCGTGCTTCAAACCGCGTCGCTGGCTTACGCGCCGGATTTCGCCGTCTATCACAATCAGGATTCTGAAAGCTTCAATGCTCATCGTGTTTCCGCCGCCATTCAGGGAAAAGCCGATGCATGGTCATTCGCGGCGGATCAAACGTTCATCTACCTGGACGGAAGCGAATACGGCCCGACCTATCCGGGCAGCCTGCTCAATGCGTATGCCACGGCGACGGCACGCGAGCGGCGCGAACAGATTCAGAATCGCACGACCCTCAACATCCGGCGCGACTGGAACCGCTCCTTCATTCGCGCGGCGGCGGCGGGTGCGTTTTTTGAGCTGATGACCGAGAAGATCGACACGGCTGGCTACCAGAATTACGTCGATCGCTTCGATGTGAATGGCGGATTGGATTTTGGTTTCAAGGCCACGCCCAAGCTGGCCCTCACCTTGGGCTACCGTTACGGCCATCAACATCAGCAGCAACTGGAGTTCGCGCCGTACAGTTCATCCAGCGATTACCACCGCCTCCTGGCGGGCATCGAAGGCAAGCCATGGTCGTGGCTTGATCTGAAGATTCAGGCCGGCCCGGATTTTCGCGATTACGAATCGAACACGGGAATGCACATCACTCCCGTGAACGATCTGCAACCTGTGTGCTACTTCGCCGAGGCTTCAGCAACGGCCACGCTTTCAGCGCGGGACACGATCGCTTTCAAACTGAAACAATGGCAGTGGGTTTCCAGCACGGGCAGGATTCCCTACTTCGACACGGCGATGGAACTGAGCTACCGGCGGAAGTGGACGGAGAAACTCGAGTTCGACTTGAGCGGGCGATACGTCGCTTCGGATTACACCGGCGGCAACATCCCGGCATCCGACCGCCACGACCAGGAATTCACGGCCGGCCTGGGAGCGAAATACAACTTCAACAAACACATCAGCGCAACAGCGGCCTGGTCGCATCAGCTAGGCAGCAATGCATTGGACAACGTCGTTGACGAAGAAACTCGCGCCTACGCGCGCAGCCTCTTTTCCCTGGGACTGAACTTCAAGCTCTGAAACGGACGGCTCATCTTGGGTCCGCAAGGCAGACTTGATCCGAAATTTTGCATTCAACAATCGCGCAACGATCCGAATTCAACGAGACGCGCCGGGAGCTTTCAACGCAAGCAGCTGAACGCCTTCGCGCCGATGAAGGGTCGCTTCAACCTTCGGCACATACAACTGCGTCTCAGCCGGCAACCGTCCGGCGATCGCATCGAAGGTTTTACCGCGACTGCGGTTCAGCGCGCGTTGAACGGTTCCCTCTCC
>CAMLLE010000334.1 GCA_946480555.1 uncultured Verrucomicrobia subdivision 3 bacterium | reverse complement strand
CTTCGGTGAGCCAGTTGAAGACAAGGCTCGTGGGGCAGACGACCAGGTGAGGGCTGCCGATTTCCGATTGCCGATTTCCGATTGCCGGGCGATCGCGGAGCGAATTCAGAAACGCAAGCGTTTGCAGGGTTTTACCGAGGCCCATCTCATCGGCGAGGATGCCGCCGAAATTGTTCTCGCGAAGGAAACGCAGCCAGGCAACGCCATGCCTTTGATAGGGGCGAAGGACGTTTTCCAATTCGCCCAACGGTGGGCATTCGAGCTTTGCCTCGCCGCTCTGCTTGGCGGTGCGTTCGCGCCAGGCGGTTGGCGCTTGAAACTTCCAGCTCGCGTGCTGCTTCAATGTCGATTCCAGAAATCCGGCCTGGGCACTGTTAATCCGGTAGCCGTTCGCGTGCTGTTCGGGCGCGCAGTCGAGCAGCACTTCCTGCAGTTCTTCAACCGCGCCGGTGTCGATCACGGCGACCTTGCCGTTCTTCAAACGCGTGTGGCTCTGGCCGGATAACAGCAGGCGCTGGATTTCCGCCGGCGAGAATTTTTCGCCGCCCGACGATGCAAAAACGACGCCGAGATCGAACCACTGCACGCCGGATGAGGTGATCTGGAACTGCGGTTCGATGCGTTCGATGTTCTGCTTCGCGCTGCGATCCAGCCGTTCCTCCAGCGTCACTGTCCATTCGCGTTCCAGCTTCGGAAACTCACGCGCGAAGAAATTCAAGACCGCGTTTTGACCGAGCAGTTGCAGTCGTCCCTGATTGTCCGGGGCGGAAAAACCATGGCGCTGCAACTGTCCCAAGGCCGCGCGTTCGGCTGCGATGTCGCGCGTGGAATAACGCGTGGGCACTTCGGGATCGGGCAGCCACACGCTTTCATCGCCGGTGGTGACGCCGACCGTCATGATGCGGGAGCCGTAAGCGCATTGCAGCAGCGCGCTGAGTTGAGCGAGGCCGCCTTTAAGTTCGAGCAGAAACCTGGGCGCCTGCGGTTCAAAGGTGAAGTCCTCCAGCTTGAAATTGGCTTCCGCTCCTGCCGCAAGCAGCGGCGGCCACTGCTGGCTGAGGAATTGCGGAACCTGAGCGCGTGCAATGCGCGTCGGGCCGCGGGCCGTTCCACGCATCCAATCGGGCAGTTGAAAGAGCTGGAATTGTCCGTTCGCCCAAACCCAGTCGCCGATCGGGACGAGCGGCGGCAGTTTGCCTTTGGGCGAGATCAGAATTTCGCCGTTCGCCTCCAGGGTTGCTTTGATTGGGAATGCGAATGGCGTTCGGGTGACGGAAAGTTCAGCTGTCTTTCCGAGCGTGAGCCGCGGATGCTCCGCCAGTTTGGGCAGCAGTGCCGCCAGTTCGCCCGTCTGCAACTGCATGATCGCGGGAGTTTCCCCGTTCGAAATCGTCTCCAGATGATCGATGATCGCGGCGTCCTGTTCGGAGAACGCCCAAGCTTTGTGTTTCGGCAAAGCATTCAGCGGCACTCGTCCGCCCGCCCATTTCGCTTCCAGCACGAGCATGATTTTTCCGCGGGCGATAGCCTGGTCCACGTTGGGCGGAAGGATAATCGACAGTTCCGCGGGCTCGCCTGCCGTGTCGCGTGGGAGCGAAGACGCATTCCGGGCTGGCGCGGGACCAGGCTTTGCGGGAGCGGGAATCGGTTTTGGCGATGAACCCGCCGCGGTTCCGGCCTGGCTTTTGATCCAATGCAAACCGACCGCCACGCTGTGCGCGCAGATCTTTCCCCATTCGCGGGAATCGCGGCACGTGCAGAGATTTTCGATGTCGATTTCGCTCTTGACCACCATTGATGCGCGAAACGAAACCTCGCTTTGCACGACGCCGCGCAGCAACGGCGGCTGCCAAAAGGAACTGAGCACTTGTCCTTGATCGATGTACGCGCGCGCGCGTTTCATCACGTCCCAACCAGCCGCTTTGCTCAGCAGCGCTTCTGTTATTTCAACCGGCATCAGCTGAATATGCCGGGCGTGTGCGCGCTTGCAAAGAAGTTGGGTGCGGACGGGTGTGGCCGAAACTGCCCCCGGCTTTGTGTTGTTAAATGTTGTTCGATCCACTCCGAAGGAATGGCTGCCAGCCTTCGTCCCTCGCGGACTATAGCGTTTCTCCAAATTCATTTCCGGATCATCTCACCGCGGAGGCGCAGAGGCGCGGAGGAAGCCCTATTTTGATTGCTCCGCGTTTCCGCGTCTCCGCGGTTGTCGGAAACTTCTTTTGGTAACCGCTCTAGGAACTGTCCGCGGCCTCATTGACCGGCAGTTTCAGTCGCACCCGCGTGGATGCGGCGTCGTAAAAATTTTTTGGACGGAGCGCTTTACTTTCTTTTTCGACCTGATTGAAATGGGCAACCACTCGTTCCCAGCCCGGCTCTTCGGCCGGCGCCGTGAAAGTGGGTTGTTGCTCAACTCGCGTCGGCCGGAATTCGCAGTAGTTGCCTCGCAGGTTCTACCTGGTCCGCTGTTCGCAGCTGAATCCGCTTTCACAGGGATTTCGCATACTCAGAAGTCGTGGTGAAGTTCAGAAGGCTTGCCCAAACAGGCGCGGTGTGGCTGGCGGTTCTGCAGACAATGACGGTTGCTGCAGGGCCTACGGTTACATTGACGTGGAATACGGACATCAACTCCGGAGTGCTTGGACACAAGGTGCTCTGCGGCGCGAAATCCGGCGTGTACACGGAGGAATATGACGTCGGCGAGACGACGGAAGCCACGGTGATGCTGCCGGAAAGCTGGACGCAATATTACCTCGCGGTGGTCGCTTACAATTCGCTTGGGCTCACCAGTGAACCTTCCAATGAAGTGATATTTCGCCCGAAGGTTGCCCCGACGCTGCGGCTTACGATGGGCGCGGGCAATGAACTGGTGATCGTTTGGAACTCCGTTCCCGGCGAAGGTTATCGCGTGCTGCATTCTCCAGAGTTCGCCGGAACCAACTGGAGCGCCGTGAGTCCAGTGATTGTCGCTGAGCGGACGGAGACGCGCTGGAGCACGACCATCGATCCGAATGTTCCAGCGGGCTATTTTCAGGTGGAATTGGTGACGATTTCAGATTCGCCTCCGCAAGTCAGCCTCGTAGCAAATCAGCCCGGGCAGATGCAGCTGCATTGGAACACAATCCCAGGCAAGCAATACCGCGTGCTGCACAAGGAAACCTTGGACGCGCCGAGCTGGAGTGAGATTACGATCCTGCAGGCTGATGATGTCTCTCTGACTTGGATTCCGCCGGTCGATCTGCTGGGAAATTCCGGGTTTTACACGGTCGAAATGGTAACCGGCCAAAACACGGCGGTGAGGCGGTGAACCTGAAACGGAAGCTCCCTCCGAGGCAGCCGGTGGCGTGACGAGGTGGGATCTGACGCGGAAGCGCGGCTCGATGTCTCCAAGCACCGTTACAGATACTTCATCAGCAATGCCCCGGCGTTGGCGGGAATTTCCAGCCGTTGATTGGCAAGACGATCTGCCGCGAGCTGCGTCAGCCATTCGCGCGATGTGACGATCTCGCGAGCGGTTGCAAAGTAGCGGCCACCTTCACTGGACAGTTCGTAATCACGAATTTCAATCTGGATCGAGGTGGCTTCGCCTTTGAGTTCGAGTTCGAGCCGGATGTTCTTCGCGGCGGAATCCAGTTGAAGACGCGTCGCGCGGCCGTAAGGCGCCAGCAACGACGCATTCGCGTATTGCAGCGCCATGGTTTCCACCATTCGATCTTTCGCGTTCGAGAGAAAGCCCATGCGTCACTATGCGGGTGCGGCGGAGATTTTCAACGGCGGCGAACGCACCGTGGAAAGTTTCTGAACGTGAAACTGCGGCAGTTCAAGGTTTCGCTGCGACCGCCTTGGCCACCGCGTTTTCCAACGCTTCGCCGCGAAGATCCTTCGCGATGATGTTGCCTTCGCGATCCAGGAGGAATGTGGCGGGAATGGAATCGACGCCGTATTTCTGTGCGACCGGGCTTTCCCAAGCCTTGCCATCGAAATGCTGCGGCCAGGACATTTCGTTCTTCTTGATGAACTTTTCCAGGGCATCGCGTTCGCGGTCGAGGCTGATTCCCACGATCTCAAATCCCTTGCCGTGGTATTTGTCATAGGCGGTCTTCACGTGCGGAAGTTCGCGCACGCAGGGGCCGCACCAAGTGGCCCAGAAATCCACAAGCACCACCTTGCCTTTGAACGAGGCCAGCGACAGCGCCTTGCCATCCAGCTGCGTGCCCTCAAAGTCGGGGAAGGGTTTCCCGGGCTTCAGCGCGCTTTGAACTTTGCGAGCTTCGGCACGCTGATCGATCATGGCGAGCATCTGGTCCACAGACGCAGCCGCGCGGCTCTGCGGGTAGTTCGTCTTGATCTGTTGAATGGCGAGTCTGCCCTTCTCGGCATCTTCGATGACTTCCAGGTAAAGCATCGCTTTGAGGCCGAGCAATCCCGCCCGTTCATCCTGGGAAACGCTGGCATACTTGGTCTGCAGCGAATCCAGTGCAGCGAGTTCCTCGGCCAGATCGGCTTCACTGGTTTTTCCCGATTGCACCTTCGCCTTCAGCTTGTCATTCAATGCCGTGACTTCCGCTTCGAGCCTGGCGGACGCGTCATCACCGGCCTGAGCATTGGCTGAATTCGTTGTGCCGCCGCTGCTGGCGGGAGTTTGCGAATCGCCGTTGCACGCCGTCAGCAGCGTGATCGCGAGCACGATGCCCGCAATCCCGAGCGAAGTGCCGGCCCGCCGAACCGTCCTGCTGCCGGCCGCGGTTGAATTTGAAGAAGCCT
>CAMLLE010000333.1 GCA_946480555.1 uncultured Verrucomicrobia subdivision 3 bacterium | reverse complement strand
CTCGATGCGATGGAATTCCTCGCGCTGGTGAAGGACAAGATGAAGCTGCTCGAACTGAAGGACGATTTGCTGAAGCGCTCGGTGAACGAAGGCTTCTCCGGCGGCGAAAAGAAGCGCGCCGAGATTTTCCAGATGGCCGTTCTGGAGCCGAAGCTTGCGATCCTCGACGAAACCGATTCCGGCCTCGACATCGACGCGCTGAAGATCGTTTCGGAAGGCGTCAACAAGTTGAAGCGCGCCGACAATGCCCAGCTTGTCATCACGCATTATCAACGCCTGTTGAATTACATCGTGCCGGATTTCGTTCACGTGCTCGTCGATGGACGCATCGTGAAAACCGGCGGCAAAGAGCTCGCGCTGGAACTGGAATCCAAGGGTTACGATTGGATTACGGGCAAGACTCCGGTTGCTGCGTAACGGTTATTTTTTCTGAAGCCCTCGCACCCCGTTTCGGCGAGGGCTTTTCTGTTTCTGCCAGCGCCGCGTTAATTCGGAGAAGCCTCGAATTGACAACCAAAGTCATCCGGATAAGCTTTGCCCCACTTGCGCAAGTCCGATGGCGGGCTTGCCGCGCCAAAGCGCGCAGCGCGGCGGCGGGCGTAGTTCAATGGTAGAACGGCAGCCTTCCAAGCTGCACACGAGGGTTCGATTCCCTTCGCCCGCTCCAAACTTCTCAAGGATTCTCTCGCTCGTTTAATTCTTGTTGCCCGGTTGCACGAATTCCGATTCGCGGAGCACGTTTCCAAACTTCCAAAGTGTGGCACCCACGCGCCTGTTTTCCTATTTCGGAGTTCGGCCTTAAGCGCGCCGGTTTCGAAGTGCGAGGGTGAGTCCGGCAATGATCGCGACCCCACCCGCAACGAACATCCAGATCGTGCGATTACTTGGACGGTCGGAAATCAGACGGGATACTTCGGAAGCAAACGATTGCGCTTCATTGAAGCCGGAAATCAACAGAACAATTCCGGTAGCGAACACGGCCAAGCCCAATAGATTTCGAATTGGCACCCTGCAAACTCCCACAAGCAGAAGACCGTCGCCTTGGGGTGATGCTGGTAGGGTGAGAGTGGGGGAGGAGTGATGGAAAATCGGAGGAGCGGCTGAATTTGGACTGCTCAGGACCTGTCTGGATACTCCGGCAACGGAGTGCGCCCGTCCTCCGGCGAAGCAATTTCTCCAGGTCAAGCTTGTGGGAAGAGCGAGGAAATCCAATTGCCGACGCGGTCTGCTGTGGCCGGGGACGGCCACACTCCGCATTTTCAGACAGGCTCTCAAGCGGCGCAACGTGCCCCAGCTGTGCAGGGTGAACTTTCCCATTTGCAATTCGGCCGCCGGCAATAGAGTGACGTCATGCAGTTAAGCCCAAAGATGTTGACCCGGCTGCGCATCGCGGCGCTGTGCGTATCCGCCGGCGGGCTGATTTTCATCATCCAACGCATCCAGGCCAAGACGCTGGCGGCGAAATTTCACGAGGTGAACTGGCTCTGGCTTCTGCTCGCGGCGCTGGCGTTTGGATTCGTGTTTGCGCCGGCCGCAGCCCGCTGGCGATTGGCCCTGCGCGCATCCGGCAGCCGCGTTTCCTTCGCTGGCTCAAGCTGCATTTCGCTGATCGGCCATTTTTTCTATACGATCCTGTTCGGGGCAGCCGGCGGCGACACGGCCAAATCGCTGCTCTATTCTCGATGGCACCAGGTTCCGGTGACGACCACCCTCGCCGCTTCGTCGCTGGACCGGTTGCTGGGTTTGGGCGGCCTCGTGATTTTCATGATGGTCGCGTGCGGCTTGGGCGTGTCCCGCGGTGGCTTTTCAGATCTTGGAGACGTTTCCCTGCGCTGGCCCGCTGGGTGGCTGTTGGCCGCCGTGATGCTGATCGGAGCGGTGGCGCTTTGGTTGAAACGTTCCGCCGTGGGTTCGCCGCAACGCCATTTTCTGAATGTGCTGAAAACGAGCGGCGGGCGCCTGCTCAGTTCGCGTGCAAATCTGATGGTGGGCATCACGTATGGCATCGCCGTTCAGGCACTGCTCAGCAGCGTGCTGGCGTTCTGCCTGGCGGCGGTCGCACCGGAACCGATTCCCTGGTCGAAACTGGCGTGGACGTTTCCGCTGATCTCGGTCGTCAGCGCATTGCCGGTGACGTTCGCGGGTTTGGGGGTGCGGGATGGGGCTGCGGTGATGCTGTTCGGCCTGTATGGAGTTTCGCCCGCAAGCGCGGTCGCCGCGTCGCTGCTGGCCGCTGCAGTGAATCTCGTTTGGGCGATTGTCGGTGCCGCCCTGCTCTGGTGGCAGGCATGGCGGAAAGAAATGCGCGAGCCAGTTCGAAGCGTGCTGGCAGCCGTTCCGCGCTAAAAGGTTTCAGGCGGGGAGAATCAACGCAAAGGCGCCAAGGAGCCATGACGCAAGGAGCGGGCCGTTTTGATTTGATCACCGATCCACGAAGAACTCCCGGCTAACCGCGCGGAGATTCATGGAAACGGTCATGAGTACAACGGGCCGCCTGAGGACTTTGCGCCGCCGTGGTTGAAATCAAATCTTGAGACGGCGCTTCAAGCCATCTTCAACGGCGGAATTGACGGGGCAGCGGGCGCGCTGGGGACCGGAGGTTTGGCGAGAACTTCCTTCACCTTTGCCAGGAGTTCCTCGTTGTTCACCGGTTTCTGGAAAAATGCGACGGCGCCTTCCTGCAATGCGCGATCCTTGTATTTCGCGGCTTCGCCACCGGTAATGATGATCACCGGAATCGACTTGGTTTCATCCAGCCGTTTCAGCCATTGAATGATGCGAAAGCCATCCCACGGCACGCCGGAAACTTCCGGCGGAAAGCCGATGTCGAGCAGGATGAGATCGGGAATCTTGGTGCGCGCGGCTGCGACCGCTTCAGAGCCGTCCAAGGCGGTAAGCACTTCGTAGTCGCCGGTCTTCAACTTCAGCGACAACGTCTTCAGGATGACTTCGTTGTCATCGACGATCAGAATTTTTTTGCGGTTCATAACAATGCGCGACAAACCGGGCCGTTAATTCCAAGCAAAACGTGCGCCAGCGCCGCAGAACTGACGGACGCCGCAACCTAACTTCAATTCCATCAGAGGGCAACGGAGCATTCGTGGAACGCAGCGACCGATCCATGGATTCTCGGTTCCTTACCGGCGTCTCGGCCAAGCACCGCTGCTTTTTGAGACTGGCGGCGCTCACCAGAGGCGCCGCTACGGAAGGGTTTTCGAAGTCTGCCATGAACTGAGAAGAGAGAACATTCAACAACGAACATTCAACGCTCAGCACTCAGGGCAGGGTTGCCGGGCTCAGGCAATCCCGCGCTGAAAGCGCGGAAAAGGCGTGACACGACGCTTCATCCCGAATGCCAATAGCCACGCCTCCTGCGCCCCGCTGCGGCGCGGATGCCGGGGCCGGGCATCCCTGCCAGTCGGACGCGAGTTACGGTGGGTAGCCCGGAAACTGGGCAGGCTTGGCGTTGCACTCAGATTCCGGCTTGTGAATCCGATCGGCCAATCTGCGTGAGCACAGCCCTGTTGATGCTCCAGGCTCCGTGTACCGAAATGAGTCGCTTTGCATCTGCTTTGCACAAATCCTAGAGCGCCGAATGGCCAACGAATTCTATCGCAACGACGATCAGCGCGCGCAGCGGGTGAACCGATTGTTCGCCCGGATTGCCGACCGGTACGATTTCATCAATGACCTTCAAAGTTTCGGACTGCACCGCCGTTGGAAGCGCCGCGTGGTTGAACTGGCGAACGTGCACCCCGGCGACACGGCGTTGGATGTCTGCTGCGGCACCGGCGATCTCGCGCTCGCCATGGGAAATGCGGGGGCGAAAACGATCGGACTGGATTTCACGCAAGAGATGCTGGCGGTGGCAGAACAACGGAAAGAAGGCGCAAAGGCAGGCGAACGGGTGACCTTCATCCGCGGCGATGCTCAGACGCTGCCGTTCCCGGACAATTCGTTTGATGCTGTGACCGTCGGTTACGGCCTGCGGAATCTCGCGAGTTGGGAAACAGGGCTTCGCGAGATGGTGCGCGTGGCTCGACCGGGCGGACGAGTTCTCGTTCTGGAGTTTGGCAAACCGGACAACCCGCTTTGGCGGACATTCTACTTTGCCTACCTGCGCCTTTGCGTTCCCGTGCTTGGCTGGGTCTTCGCCGGCAGCGCGTCTGCCTACGCGTACATCCTTGAATCGCTGAAGCACTATCCCGCTCAGAATGGCGTAGCGGCCGGGATGGGTGAACTCGGCATGACCCATGTGCGGGTCGTAAACATCCTTGGCGGCGTAATGAGCATCAACTACGGGGAGAAAAGGTGAAGTTTCCGTTTCGGGTTTCGCGTCAATTTCCCATCGATACTCTCCCTCGAACACAAAACTCGAAACCCGGAACGCAAAACTCCAAAATCGCCCAAGCCGGCGGATGAGAATCTGCCCCACTCTGACCATGCGCTTTCTGATGCTGAACTGGCGTGATCCGGAAAATCCACTCTCCGGCGGGGCCGAACGCGTCTCCGTCGCTTACATGCGCGAACTGGTCCGGCGCGGGCATGACGTTTCCTGGTTCGCGAATGACTTTCCCGGTGCGGCGCGCGAGATGACGATCGATGGCATTCATTACATTCGCGGCGGTGGGAAAGGCACCTCAGTCTGGAAAGCCATTCAATGGTTCAAGCGCCAGCCGAGGTTCGATCTGGTCATCGACCAGCATCACGGCATTCCCTGGTATGCGCCCTGGTGGTGCGGCACGGCAAGCACCACCGCCACAACCTGTTCTTCTCCGCC
>CAMLLE010000332.1 GCA_946480555.1 uncultured Verrucomicrobia subdivision 3 bacterium | reverse complement strand
GATCGGCAGCGCGGTTCTCGTGCTTTACGCCGACAACACCGCCACGGCCTTCGTGAACGGGCAGCAGATGACGAACACCGTGTATCGCTGGGAGGCCGCCACGCGGATCAACGTGACATCCTGGTTGCACGCGGGCACGAACGTGCTGGCGTTATCGACGACGAGCCACGACGCCCAGCGGCCGGCGGCGGTGATCGGCAAGCTGGTGGTCAAGTTCACCTCAGGCAGCGTGTCGAACTTTCCGGTCGATACCACATGGAAGTCCGCGTCATGGCCTTCAGGAAACTGGACGGCGCTCAACTACAACGACGCGAATTGGGCGACGCCTTCGAGCGGCGGCACACCGTGGGGCACGCCGTCGCTGCACGACATTGCACGTGTTCCCGCGCCGTATATGCGGAAGGAGTTCTCTGTGAACCAAGCCGTCACACGGGCGACGATTTATGTGACCGCGCTCGGAGTTTATGAACTGCGGCTGAACGGGCAGAAGGTCGGAAACGATCTGCTGACGCCCGGCTGGACCGAATTCTCGAAGCGCGTTTATCACCAGACCCACGACGTGACCGCGATGATCCAGAACGGCGGGAACACCATCGGCGCGATTTTGGGCGACGGCTGGTACGCGGGTTCTCTGGGCTACACCGGCCGCCGCCTCAACTATTACGGCAAGCCGCGGTTTCTCGCGCAGCTTGTCATCGAGCGCGCGGACGGCAGCACGCAAACCGTCATCAGCGATGCTTCGTGGAAGGCCAGCTATGGGCCGATCCGATTCGCCGACTTGCTGCTCGGATCGGAATACGATGCCCGGTTTGAAATGCCGGGCTGGGATGGCGGCGGCTTTGACGACAGCGCGTGGGCGCCAGTGCAAACCGGTCTGAGTGCTGGTTCGGGAGGCTACAGCAACGTGACGTCGCTCGTGTCTTTGAAGGTGACGAACAACCAGCTGAGTTTCGTCGCCAATAATTCCAACCTTGGCGGCGATCCCGCTTTTGGCGTGGTGAAAACGTTGCAGATCGAATTCAGTCTCGGCGGAACAAATCAAACGTTGTCGTTTGCGGAGAATGCCAATGTTCAGATCGGCAATGGCGTCCAGACCCTGAGCATTCTTGAAGTGTTGTATGGCAACGCGGCTGCATTTCCCGGATTGGGCGGATTCGTGATTCAACCTGCGGTCGGAGAACCGGTGCGGCACCTCGAGACCTTGCCGGCGATCAATCTTACCGAGCCGAAGCCGGGCAGCTACACGTTCGATCTCGGTCAAAACATGGTCGGCTGGGTGCGCTTGAACATCAGCGGCAAGGCGGGTGATCGCATCACGGTGCGGCATGGCGAAATGCTCAATCCGGACGGCACGGTTTACACCGCAAACATTCGGGGGGCGAACTCAACAGACTTTTACATTTTTGGAGCCGACGGAACGGTGGTTTACGAACCGCGATTTACGTTCCACGGGTTTCGCTACGTGGAGGTTCGCGGGCTGACGGTTGCGCCCACGCTGGCATCGGTGACTGGAATTGTGGTGAACTCGGACATGCCGCGCACGGGCGAGTTCGCCAGTTCGAATCCGCTGCTAAACCAGCTTTTTCACAACATCATCTGGGGCCAGAAAGGAAATTATCTCGAAGTGCCGACGGATTGCCCGCAGCGCGACGAGCGGCTTGGCTGGACCGGCGACGCGCAATTCTTCGTTCCGACCGCGGCCTACAACTTCGACGTGCAGTCGTTCTTCCGCCGCTTCATGGTGACCCTTTGCGAAGATTCGCAATTTTCGGATGGAGCTTATGCGAACTTTGCGCCGAGTCTCGGCACGGGCGGACGGGCGGCGGCGTGGCAGGACGCGGCGTGGATCTGTCCGTACACGATGTATCGCGCCTACGGCGACACGAACATCATTGCGGATCATTACGAGTCCTTCCGCAAGTTTGGCGAGTTTCTGGAAAGCCATGCCGTGAACCATGTCATCAACAGCTTGCCCGGCGACTTTGGCGACTGGGTGAACCTGGGTGGCGGTGCGACGGCGAAGGTCATCGACACGGCTTTCTACGCTTACTTCGCGCAGGCGATGTCTGAAATGGCAGCGGCGATTGGGAAACACGGAGACGCGGCTAGCTACGCGGCGCTGCACGCCAATATCGCAGCGGCGTTCGCGAACTTCTTCAACGCGGACGGTTCGTTCGCGGATGGCAGCAGCCAGACGGGATACGCTCTCGCGTTCACGTTGGGACTGGTGCCGGACGGATTGCGCACCAAGGTTGCGAAGAAGTTCGCCGACAGCATTGCCGCGTTTGGAAATCATCTCGCGACGGGATTCATCGGCACGCCGCGCTTGCTGCCCGCGCTGCATCTTGCTGGACGCGATGATCTGGCCTACACGTTGTTGCTGCAGGAAGGGTACCCGTCGTGGCTTTACCAGGTGAAGCTTGGCGCAACGACGATGTGGGAACGATGGGATGGTTGGACTCCAGCCGGCGGTTTTCAAACGATCGGCATGAATTCGTTCAACCACTACGCTTTTGGAGCCGTGGGCGAATATCTGTTCGGCAACGTCGGCGGCATCAACCCGGCGAGCCCTGGATACAAAACGATTCGAATTCGACCGGTGCCCGGCGTCGGCTTGACCTGGGCGAACACCAGTTTCAATTCGGTTCGCGGCCTGATTTCCACCGCGTGGACGAATAGTGGCGGACTGTTCAATCTGGAAACCATCATTCCTCCGAACACGACGGCGCAGATTCATGTTCCCACGACCAACGCAGCCGCAATCACGGAAAGCGGGCAGCCTGCTTCGAATTCGCCGGGCGTTGCGTATCTGGGCGTGACGAACGGCTGCGCGGTGTTCGCGGTGGGCTCCGGACGTTACCTCTGGCGTTCGCCATTTCAGATCCCGGTCACGCCGGTCGTTAATATTACCACCACCAATCACACCGGCAGCGGCGCGGGAACTTTCATCCCGCCCTGGACCGTTGTGACGAACGGCAGTCTGATCGCTGGCCAGTCGCCGAGCACGGCTTCGGGCGACTTCAGCCGGGAAAAGGCGGGACGAAATGTGAACTCACTGACGGCTGGCGGCAGTCTCGCGCTTACGCAAATCGTCGGCGATCCGGGTTATCCAATTACGACCAGCACGAATTACGTGACTTGCGGCAACGGAGCTGGTGCAGGTTCAGTGTTGATCTACGCGCTGACGAACTCACCCGCCGGCTACGATTTGACCGACGTCACCGTTTACGGCGGCTGGGCCGACAACGGCCGCGATCAACAGGCCTGGACGGTTTCCTACGCTACGGTGATGGCACCCGCGGATTTTCTGCCGCTGGCGGTCGTCAGCTACAATCCACTGATTGCCAGCGGGCTTCAATCGGCCACGCGGGTGACTCTGACTTCTTCAACCGGCGTTCTGGCCAGCAATGTCGTTGCGCTGAAGTTTGACTTTACCAGCCCGGCTTCGGAGAACGGCTTTTGCGGTTACGGCGCGATCACAGCATTTGGCAACGCCAGCATCGTTCCGCCGGCGGTTCTCAGCTCGGCGTTGCTTCAAGAATCGAACAGCCTTGTCATGAACGTCAGCGGCCTGTTTCCCGGCTGGGGTTATGTGCTGCAAAGCACGACGAATCTCACCTCCCCGAACTGGATCGCCGAAGCAGACTTCATTGGCGTTCAATCCGCGCTCAATTACACCAGCTCCACCGTGAGCCCGGCGCAGAAGTTCTTCCGTGTCGTGACGCATTGAGGACCGATGACGATGTCAGCAGGGAAGGTTCTTTGCCGGATTGGAATTCTGTTCATCCTGCTTCAAGGGGTGGTTGATCCACGGCAAACGTCGGGCGCGCCAGCGATGATCTTTTTCAACGGCGGCATGGCGAGCGTCTCAAGCCTGACGGCTTCGCAGATCAATGGTTTGAGAAACTCGGGCCTGACCACGATGGTGATTTTCAACATGGGAGTTGATGCCGATGGGAACTTCAACTTTGGCGGTTTGATCTGCAGCAATGGCGTCTACACCGGCCCGGCGAATTGGGCGTTACTGCTCAACCAGTGCAAAGCAGCGCCGTCTTCATTGACGCGGATCGAGATGTGCATCGGCGGCTGGAACGATCCGAGCTTTGGGAATATCCGCGCCAGGATTCAGGCGGATGGCACCAACTCGAACACGGTTCTCTTTCGGAATCTGCAGGCGCTGAAGAACGCCCTGCCGATCGATGCGATCGATTTCGACACGGAGAACACCTACGACGCCGGCTTGGATTCCCAGTTCGGCCGGATGTGCGTTTCGGCGGGCTTCAAAGTGAGTCTTTGTCCCTACACGGCGCCGGCCTATTGGCAAACGTTGAAGAACAACCTGGGGACCAATTGCGATGCGATCTACCTCCAGTGTTACGAGGGCGGAGCGGGAAACAACCCGGCGACGTGGAACACGTATTTCGGTGGGATGAAAGTCATTCCCGGTTATTGGGATTGGGAACGTGACACGACGTTCTTAACCAAGATGCAACAGGCGAAAAACGCGGGCTGCCCGGGCGGTTTTCTCTGGCCGTCATGCACGGGATGCAATCCGCCAGCCGATCCCAACGGAATGGCGCAGTATGGCCAGTGGATTCAAAATACGTTCAACTCGGTGAGCATGCCGGTCACGGCTGTGGAAACCATCGGCGGCCAGATCACCTTCACGGCGTCACCGTTCGTGGGCGGCGGATTTGCGTATCAGTGGCAGGTGATCAAGCCGGGAGTGACGAATGATATTATCGGAGCGACGAGTTTGAGTTTGACGCTGACGAACCTGCAGCTGACG
>CAMLLE010000331.1 GCA_946480555.1 uncultured Verrucomicrobia subdivision 3 bacterium | reverse complement strand
GGTGAACGCTACCAGCACGTCTCCCGCAACGCCCAGCCCCCAGACCTGGCGTGCAAAGATTTCGTCCCCGTGATAATCGTTGCAAACCGCGGTCATGAACTCACCATTCGCGGTCAATGAGATTGCCGGATAAGGCCGGCGATCGTCGCAAAATCGGCAGAGGAATTCCGTGGCGAGATGCGTGGCGTCGGACGCGCTGCCACCGTTGCCGCAGATGAGCAGCTTGTGTCCGCTCGTGAGGCATTTCGAAACCATCTGCGCGGCGCGGTTCAATGGTTCTTCGAAGCTGGCCAGGGCGCGGGTGTTGGCGATGGAATCCTCAATCGTCTTCTGAAGCGGAGTCATGGACGGCAGTTTATGTGTGACCGCGCGAAAGCCAAACCGATTTGCGTGATGAGGACAGGCGACATCACGAATGACACCGTAGCGCAGCCGCCCCGGCTGCGAGTTTGGACGGCGTCTCGCCATTCGGAATATACGGAGCGGGACGTTCCGCAGACCCGCAGGCGATGCCGCCTGCGCCACGCGAATTTGGAGATTGCCCTGACTTGGTCGCGAAACGACTTGCGGCATCGCTTGGCTATGGAACAGTTTGCGTTGCCGTGACGGAAACCATCCGCAAGAAGCTCAGCACGCTCCCGCACAAACCGGGCGTTTACCTGCACAAGGATCGCTTTGGAACGGTGATCTATGTCGGCAAAGCGCGCGACCTTCGCAAGCGCGTTAGTCAGTATTTTCAGCCGTCCCGGCGCATGGGTTGGGACTTGAAGTTCCGGGCGCTGGTGGAAGCGATCCACGATTTTGACTTCCACCTGGTTCGCAGCGAACCGGAGGCGCTGCTGCTCGAAAGCCGGCTGATCAAGGAACTGCATCCGCGTTACAACGTCAGTTTTCGCGACGACAAGAATTACCTGATGTTGAAGGTGAATCTGAACGATCCGATTCCACGCTTCACGCTCACCAGAATCAAGCAGGACGACGGAGCGCGTTACTTCGGGCCGTTTCCGAATTCTGGCGCCCTGCGCAGCACGCTGGCACTGGTGCGGCGGCAATATCACTTGCGCGGCTGCCGTCCGCTGACGCCGACCGATCGCGATTATCGCCACTGCCTTTACGCGCATTTGAAGTATTGCACGGCGCCGTGCATTGGAAACGTGACGCGCGAACAGTATCTGGAGCAGGTCACCGCCGCGTGCGATTTCCTGGCGGGCCAATGCCAGGAAATGCAAGGGCAGCTCGAGGAGGAAATGCGCAAGGCGGCGGCCAACCAGGAATACGAGCGCGCGGCAGATTTGCGCGACATGATTGCCGATCTGAAACGCACGACGCGCCGCACGGAGAAGTTTGAGCGGCTGCCTTATACGCTGCCGCTGGCTATCGATCCAGAGAAGGATCTGGCAGAGCTGGCGCAGGTGCTTGGATTGCCCGCGCCCCCGGAGCGGATTGAAGGGTTTGATATTTCGAACATCAGCGGAACGTTCGCAGTGGCATCGATGGTGCGATTCAAGAATGGGCGTCCAGATCGCGCGAATTATCGGCGGTTCAAAATCAAATCCGTGGTTGGACAGAACGACTTTGCGGCGATTGCAGAAGTGGTGCGCAGACGTTACACGCGGTTGTTGAAGGAAGCTTCAGGACAGCGCGAGCGTTCTGAGGAAGGTGGTGAGGCGATTCCCGAGGCATTGCAGGAATTGGTCGATGATGTCTCCGCGGCGGCAAAACAGAGGCGCACGCGCGGCGTGCAGACGGATGCTTCTGCGGCGGCGGTTCGGGAGCATCGTGCGCCCGGCGATCTGCCCAATCTGAGATCGAATCTGCCGGAGCTGATCCTGATCGATGGCGGGAAGGGGCAGTTGGGAATGGCCTGCGCGGAGTTGAAAAAGCTGGGCTTGGAACACATTCCAATCATCGGATTGGCGAAGGAGTTTGAAGAAATTTATCGGCCAGGCGAAAGCGAATCGTTGCGGTTGTCGCACGACACCGGCGCTCTGAAGCTGCTGCAGCGTGTGCGGGACGAATCGCATCGTTTCGCGAATACCTACAATGCGCAGCTGCGGCTGAAGCGGATTTCGGAAAGCTTGCTTGATGAGTTTCCGAACATGGGTGAGCGGCGAAAAGCGGCCTTGTTGAAGAAATTTGGTTCCGTGCAGCGCATTCGCATGGCAAGCGAAGAGGAGATTGCGACAGTGGCAGGCTTTGGCGGAAAAGCGGCAGGAGAACTGAAGGCGTTTTTGATGGCGCGAACGGCTGTCGAAACGCCCAAGTCGGTTGATGAAACGGGAATTGTATGAGGCGGCTGTTTCGGACCCGGCAACGCTTCACTCCTCGCCCCAAATCGATTTCAAGTGCGCCACGCCGCGTTTGGCTTCGTCGGCAGAAAGCTTGGGGCTGAGTTCAAACACTTTGATGTGTTCAGGCTTCACCATTGGCTTGAGCGCGGCGTAATCAATCATGCCGGTCCCGGGCGCACAATGATCGCGGCCGGGGAATTGCACGTCGTGGATGTGAAAACCAGCCAACCGGTCCGCCATGCTCTCAAGGTGCATCGCGTGCATGATGAATCCGAGATTCTCCTTGATCTGCGCGTGGCCGCAATCGTGCCAGTAAACCAGATTCGGGCTGGTGATTTCCTGAAACAGCGTCCAGTAATCGCTTTCGAACGGAAGTTCTTCCAAGCCTTCGCGGTTTTCGATGCCGAGTTTGATTCCTTCCTTTTCGGCTGCGGGCAAAACTTTCTTCAATGAATCCATCGTGCGGGCGAAAAACTTTACCTTCTTCGCTTCGCGCTTTTCATCAAACTCCGCGCAGAGCTTCTGATACTTCGGCGTCTCCTTCTCGCCGCGCGTCAGCATTTCCATCAGTTTTTCCTGGTAGTCCTTCATTTCAATGCTGCCGCTGTGGAGGACGACGAGGGGAGCTTTGACTCGCGCAGCGAATTCAATGGTCTTTAGCGTATACCGTTCCGCGAGTTCGCGTTCGCGGGGGCGTTCGTCAGAGAACTTGAACAGGTTCGGCGCGGAATGATTCACACCGAGCGGCAGCGGGCAGAAATTGTGGACGCTGGAAATTTTGATTTCGCCGGCATCGACGGCTTCGAGGATTCCGGGCACCAGGCTGATGCGCGTGCCGTGGCTGAGTTCGGCGTATTCAAAGCCGAGATCGCGGATTTCGCGCAGCATGGCGCGGCCGTCGGTATGTCGATGTGAATTCCAGCAGGACGAGAACGAATACATGGCGATGATTGGACCCCAAAAATGTTAAACCGTTGAATCGGTAAATCGACTTTGGCGATTCAACGATTCAACGGTTTAACGTGTGAAACCTGTTTCTTACATGTCGGCGTAACGAGCGCTCAACATGGCGGAGAAGCGGGCCGCTTTTTCTTTGCGGCGGCGGCGTTCACTCGGCTTTTCGAAATGCCGGTGATTGCGGACGGTTTTGAGCGTGCCTTCGCGGTCGATTTTCTTTTTCAACCGGCGCAGCGCCTTTTCCACGGATTCGCCTTTTTTCAGCTTAATTTCTGTCAAACTAAACTCACTTCCTCTCGATGGACTCGGAACAAAGCCACCATGGCTGAGGTTCCTCTTGAGTCAGGGCCTGAAAGACTAGGTGGGCACCGGCAAATGTCAACGGCTCTTTTTGAGGTTTCCAAGCCAATTTTATTGCCAAACGCCCTTCGCAAATTCTTTACTATGCCCAGTATGCCGCAGGACGAATTGATCCCGACGCGAGCCTCGCTGCTCCATCGGCTGAAAGACCCGGAGGATCAACGGAGCTGGGATGATTTCTACAACATCTACTCGCGGCTGATCTTCGAAACCGCGCTCAAGGCCGGCTTGAATCATGCAGAAGCTCAAGATGTTCTGCAGGACACGCTTGTGGCGGTTTCGAAGCACATCAAGAGTTTTAAATACGATCCCAAACTGGGCTCGTTCAAGACGTGGCTCTTCATGATCACGAAATGCCGGATCACGGACCAATTTCGCAAACGCGGTCCGGCGCGCGTAAATGCCGATGAATCGCCGGGCAACGATACGCCCGTGATTGAGCAGGTGCCCGATCCGAATATCAAGCTGCCGGAGGATGCTTGGGACGAACAATGGGAAGCGAACTTGGAACAAGCCGCCAAATCGACGGTGAAACGCAACGTCGATCCGCAGCACTACCAGATTTACGACTTCCTTGAACACAAGAACTGGGACGCGGATCGCGTCTCCACCATGTTCGGCGTTTCCAAGGACCAGATCTACGTCATTAAGAGCCGGATCAAAAAGAAGATCGCGGATGAAGTGACGCGGTTGAATCGCGACGTGCTGTGATGTTGGCCCCGCATCGGAATCGGGCTTGGCACTGAGAAGCCATTTGCTAACGTCTGGCGCGTGATTGCTTTTTTGCGATTGATCGGGGTGTTCAACGCGGCGATCTGGCTCGGTGGCGTGGTCTTCTTCACTGTAGTCGTCAGTTCCAGTTTGGGAATCGACGCACTCAGTCCAGTCCTGCAACCGCGCAACGCTCCTTATTTCGCGCCGGCCATTCGGCATGTAGCGCTCTCCTATTTCTTCCAGTTCTCGGTCGTTTGCGCGCTGGTTGCTCTGATCCAGCTCACGGTCGAATGGCTCTATCTGGGCAGACCTGTTTCTCGAAAGCTTCCCCTCGGCTTGGTAATCGGTCTGCTGCTCTACAGCCTCGTCGGAAACAATTTACTTCAACCGAAGATCAAAGTTCTTCATGAAACTCGCTATTCAGTCCGGACGCAGCCAGCCGAACGTGCTCACGCCGGGCCTCAGCCGGTTGCTTTC
>CAMLLE010000330.1 GCA_946480555.1 uncultured Verrucomicrobia subdivision 3 bacterium | reverse complement strand
CGGTTCTTTTCGAACTTCCGGCTGGGCGACCGGACTCAGCACTTCTTGCCGAACAATTGTTGTTTGCATGGAGGCAAATTAGGAACAAGTCCTCGAAACAACAATTGGGACGCCGCCTGTTTAATGCATGGCGAAAGCAACTAGCCCCCATAGGAAAATCCCTTATGCCCCCTCGGGCGACTGCGAAGAACCGCAGCTCTCGAAGTGTTGCTTCCCGGCCGGTTCCAGCCTCGGCAACGCGCATTAACATGACATATTCCTCCAACGACGCTCTCCAATTCTTGAAGAATCTTTGCCCCTTTCTTGCCCGCGATGCGAGCATTCAGGGCAATCATCGAATCGGGACCGGGTCTCGACCAGGGATGAACCCTGAGGAACTAGCGCGGACCAGCTGCCGTGAGCAGTGCATGAACTGCTTCGATCTCGTGAATCAATTCCGCGCGCAGTTTCAACAAACGCTTCGCCGCAAACGGCGCCCTCACGAGCACGATGAAGGAACGCACTCCGGCCTTCAACCGACGGAACTCCCGGAGATGGTAGAACGCCAGCAGTGTGGATGGTGGCAATGACAAAGCGTACCAGAAGCTCGCTGGCCAGCCGAAGCACGCATGGAAGATGGCAGCGTAAGCCGAGAAAAATCCGGCGTAGAGAACGATCCCGCCGAGAATCCGGGTCGTCGAAGCTTGCGCTTTGCGTTTCTCTGGACTTGGAAAACGGTGCAGCGCCCATTTGATGATCAGATGCGGCAACAATCGATGCGCCCAGCCGTATATCGCGATCGGGGCGCCAAGGACGGCGACGGCCGTCCAGAAAAGACTCTGCGCAACGAGCCTTTCACGATTTGGAAACAAGCGAAGCGAATCCTCGGACAACCTGAGTTTTGCAAGCCAGCGCTCGTAAAACGCAAGCCGCGCCGCAAACTTCGCGGCACGCGCCGGCTCCGATTTAAACACTCGATCCACCGCTGCGGTGATCCGCTGGGTCAGGAGAAGTTCCTCCGCTTGTGCGGAGATCGCATCGTGCTGGATCCGATTGCCTAGCATCAACCGATCGAGATACAGACGTTTCACGCAATCCACCACGCGCGTCTGGTCAAGCTCCGGAATGTGCAGAATCAACGATTGAATCCGCCGCTCGATCTCCGCCGTCATCCGGTTGATGCATTCCTTCTTCCGTTCCGCATATCCATCGATGAACTCCGCCGCACGAATCGGTTCGCCAAAATTCGCCAGCACGTCACTGCGATAAAGCTCTTTCGCGGAATACGTCAGGCCGACGGGAACAACCTTCAGGCCGAGCTTGCCGCCGTGGCGGTGTTCCAGCTCCAATGCCATCCGCGCGGCGCCGCTTTTCACCTCGCGCAAACGCGAGTCATCGTACGTGACGCCTTCCGGAAAAATTCCAACCGCTTCGCCGCGCTCCAGAACTCGATAGCACGCCTCAAACGTATCCGCGACGCTGCGCATCGCCTTGGGATCGTCCTTCGTGCGGTTGATGGGAATCACACCGCAACGAAGCAGAAACCATTTCACCGGCTTGAATCGGAACAACTGGACCGTGGCCACGAAGTTCACCTTGCGTTCGGCAGTGGCGCCAACGATCCAGGAATCCGTCAGCGAATTGGGATGGTTCGACGCAAACAGCACCGGGCCTGTTTGCGGGATGTGCTCCGGATGGAACCGCTCAATGCGCCGGAAATAAAATCCCAGCGCGATCCCCAGCAGCCATCGCATCGCTTGATACATAATCAAACTCAGGTTCCAAATTCCCGGTTCCAGGTTCCAGGACTTCTTCGACAATCAACAACGCCTTTGAAATTTGAAGGTTCTTTGGAGTGTGGACCTTGGATTTTGGAACTTACGCCATCGTTCTCACCTGCCCCGCCACAGCCGAGCAAATCGACCTCGCCGCGTCAACCCGCCCCAGCGCGTTCGCAGCCGCCGCCATCTCCGCAAGTTTCTTCGAGCCGATCAATTGCCCGATTCGGTACGGCAGATCCTCCACGCGATTCACCTTCCCCGCCGCGCCACGTTCGAGCAGAAAATCGCTGTTCGCCGCTTCCTGGCCGGGAATGGGATTCAGGATGAACAGCGGCTTGCCGAGCGCGAGGGCTTCGGATGAGGTCAATCCGCCCGGCTTTGTGATCACCAGATCTGAAATGCTCATCAACTCGTGCATGTTCGTCGTGAAGCCGATCACGTGCGTGGGATGCGTGCGGTCTTGCACCGCCAGTTCGCGGCGCAATTCTTCATTTCGGCCGGTGACCACGACGGTTTGGAATTCCTTTGGCACTTCGTCCAACGCAGCCAGAATTTCCGCCACCGGTCCCATCCCAAAACCACCGCTCAGCACAAGCAGCACGGGCAGATCGTCGCGCAATCCCATGCGCCGCCGAATCGCTGCGTGGTCGAGCTTCGCGTTGAACTTTGCCGAAATTGGAATGCCCGTGACCGCCACGCTTTCGGCTGCCGCTCCACGCGCGACCAATCGCACCTTGGTTTCTTCGGCCGCCACGCAATAAAGATCAACGCACGAATCCATCCAAAGCGCGTGGGCCTCGAAATCGGTCACCACGCTGACGACGAGCGGATTGAACTCGTCGTTCTTGCGGCACATTTCACCGAGCATCTCGAGCGGCGCATAATGCGTGCAAATCACCGCATCGGGCTGGAACTGCCTCACATGTCGCACGAACTTGAGGCGCGAACTGCTGGGAAACGCCTGTTTCAAGCGGTTCAAACGCCGGGCAGCTTTGGGATTGTCCGTGTTTTTGAAAACCATGCCCCACAGCTCCGGCGCGCGTTCCACCAGCTTGACGTAACCGTCGGAATGAATCTTACGATGCAGTGGCGAGAAGAACTTCAGGATGTCGATGCGTTCGACGATGTCCTTTGGCCGGGCGGATTTCCATGCTTCCTCCAGCGCCGCGGCGGCAGCCAGGTGCCCACCTCCGGCAGTGACAGTGGCGATCAGGATCCTCATGTATGCCGCGCAAATTGCCGCACGCCCGGCAGCTTGAGAAGCAAAAAGCCAATCGAGAGCGCGGCGCAGGCGACCTGTTCATTCAACTCCCAAGGTTCAAGGCGGAGTTAACCTGGTTCAGGCAACCGCTGGAAGCGGAAGAGACGTTGACCGGAAACTTTCGTTCTGAATCGCCAATTGCCACGCACCAAAAAAACAGGCGGCCACCTTCCGATGGCCGCCTGCGCGATTGAAAACTGCGAGCTCTTAGGATTCGCGGTTGTAACCCTCTTCGCCGTGTTCTGCAATGTCGAGACCCACGGTTTCCACTTCTTCCGTCGGACGCAACCCGACGACCGCTTTCACAATGAACGCGATGATTGCCGTCGCAACGATCGAGAGCACCATTGTCACGAGGATCGCCTTGATCTGGTTCATCAACAGACCTTCCTTCACGCCTCCGACCACGCTGTTGACTTTCTCGTCAGCGAGGATGCCTGTGAGCAACGCGCCCAGCGTGCCGCCCACGCCATGAACGCCGAAGGTGTCGAGCGCATCATCGTAGCCCAGCCAGGCTTTCAGCTTCGCGATGGCGAAGTAGGGTACGACACCCGCGCAGATGCCGATGATCATTGCGCCATTGGTGTTCACGAAACCGCAGGCAGGCGTCACTACAACGAGGCCGGCCACGATGCCTGAGCAGAATCCCAGCACGCTGGGCTTGCCGCGATGGAAGTATTCCACCAGCGCCCATACAAAACCCGCAGTGGCAGCCGCGAGTGTGGTGGTGGCGAATGCATTGGATGCAATTGCATCAGCGCCGAGCGCCGAACCAGCGTTGAAACCGTACCAGCCAACCCAGAGCATGCCGGTGCCAATCATACAAAGCACCATGCTGTGCGGCGGCATTGGCTCTTTGCGGAAGCCGAGGCGTTTTCCGAGGATGATACACAACACCAGCGCCGACCAGCCGGACGACATGTGCACAACCGTTCCGCCCGCGAAGTCAAGCGCCTTGATCGCCGCACCGGCGTTCAGCGCGCCGCACATGAAACCGCTGGTGGACCAAACCATGTGAGCGAGCGGGAAGTAAACCGCGAACATCCAGAGCGCCACAAAGAGCAGCACGGCAGAGAACTTCATACGTTCGGCAATCGCACCGATGATCAAAGCGGGGGTGATGATCGCGAACGTGAGCTGGAACATGGCCCACATGCTGTCACTGATCCAGTGATAGCCTGCACCAACGTTGCCAGGCAGAACCCCTTTGAACAGGGCGTAGGTGAAATCACCGATGAATGCACTGGTGCCCCCGAACGACAGGCTGTAACCGCACAGCCACCAGAGAATCGTGACGAGACCGGCGATGCCCATGCATTGCGCCATGACCGAGAGGACGTTTTTGCGGCGAACGAGACCGCCGTAAAAAAGCGCGAGGCCAGGCAATGTCATGAACAATACCAGCGCAGTGGACGTCATCTGCCAGGCGTTATGACCAGGACCGGGCCCAGCGATTTTCGACGGTGCGTTGGTGGAACCATTGCGTGCGCCGTTGTTGATATAGGCTTCAATATCCTCGAGACGCTCCTGGATCGAGCGTTCCGCGGCTGGAGCTTCTTCAGCGGCCGGGGTGTTCCAAACACCCAGAGTGAGCGCGAGGAGAACAAGCAGGTGAAAGATCTTTTTCATTGTGAGTTGGTATTCAGGTTCAGGGTTGGAGTTAAACCGCGGATTCCCCCTTCTCTTCCGTGCGGATGCGAATGGCGTCCTCCACGGCAGAGACGAACACCTTCCCATCACCGATCTTGCCGACACGGGGTCGTCGCCCACCTATTACAACTTCG
>CAMLLE010000329.1 GCA_946480555.1 uncultured Verrucomicrobia subdivision 3 bacterium | reverse complement strand
TGTGCTCACGATTCACAACTGGCGCCGCACTCGCCGCAACGTGCTCTCATTCCTTCGACTCGCGGGGGCACGGATGGCGCACCGGCGCTGGTACAATTCGCGTTTCGTATGGGACACGTGGGAACCGGATCGCAAATGGTCCGGCAGCGACTGTGTGCCGACGGTGTGCCGGTTTCCCGAAACGTCGCGGCCAGCCGCGGAACGTCGCGGTTTCCTATTCATCGGCCGTTGGATTGAAAACAAGGGGATTGAAGAACTTCTGGCCGCTTACGCGCAAGCCGGGCTCGATCCTGTTCAATGGCCGCTGGTGCTGCTCGGTGATGGCCCATTGAAATTGCGCGTGCAGTCATTGATCGCTTCGCTGGGCATCTCCGTCCAAACGCCAGGGTTCGTAACCGACGAAGAAAAAGCTCAATGGCTCGCATCAGCCCGATGGCTCGTGGCTCCCGCAAAAACGCGCGAGGACCTTGGACTCACACCCATCGAGGCACGCAGCGCCGGTGTGCCGGTGATCGTAACCCGTGATGGTGGTTTGCCGGAAGCAGGTGGTCCCGCTGCGCTGATCGTGAAACCCGGGGATGCAGGTGAACTCACGGCTGCATTGAAACAAGCCGCGGCCATGACCGAACTCGAATACAATCAGCGCGCCGAGCTGGGACGAACCACCTTGAGAGGCTATCTGCGGCCAATGACGTTTTACCGGGATTCCTATCTCGAGTTGCACAATTCCAATTTCATTTGCCGGGGCGGACAACTGGCGGAGCCGAGCCGTCATCGATCTCTTCCATGATCGCCGTTTCACATCCAACGGGAAACGCGAACGTCCGCGCGCTGCTGCGTGCTTTGGAAACCGCAGGCGACGACTATGAGCTTTTCACGACGATCGCATGCTCCGCCGGAAATGCCCTGGTGCGGTGGCTTCCCGGCGGGATTCAATCCGAGCTCTGCCGGCGTGATTTCAGCGTTCCAGCCGCGCGCATTCACACGCATCCGTTGCGCGAAACTGTCCGGCTCGCGGCAAAGCGCTTGCATTGGGACCGGCTGGTAAAACACGAACATGGCTGGGCCTCTGTGGATGCGGTTTATCGCGCGCTGGACGAATGCGTCGCACGCTGGCTGCGCAATGATCGGCAATCGCGTTTCTCTGTGGTTCACGCCTACGAAGACGGCGCGCTGGAGAGTTTCCGCGCCGCCCGAGATCGCGGAGTGCTTTGTTCCTATGAATTACCGATCGCCTATTGGGAAACGAGCCGGAAGCTCTTGAGCGAAGAAGCCGAACGCTGGCCGGACTGGGAGCCAACCCTGATCGGCACGCGCGATTCGGAAGCCAAACTCGAACGCAAAACCCGAGAACTGGAACTGGCAGACCTGGTAATCTGTCCCAGCGGTTTTGTGCTGAGTTCATTGCCGGCAACGATTCGCCGCCGCAAACGATGCGTGGTGACGCCCTTCGGTTCGCCGCAAGTCGGGCCGTTGCTCACGACGCGCGAACCGAACCCGAAACTGCGCGTCCTTTTCGTGGGATCGCTGACGCAGCGCAAAGGGCTTGCCGATCTGTTCGACGCCATGCGCCTCCTCAAGCGAAACGATGTCGAGCTCGTGGTGCTGGGCGCGCCGATTCAACCACTGGAATTCTACCGCGTCCGCGGTCAGTTCACTTACAAGCGCCCCCGTTCACATCCGGAAGTGCTGGCTCTGATGCAAAGCTGCGACGTGTTTGTGCTGCCATCGATCGTGGAAGGCCGGGCGCTGGTGCAGCAGGAGGCGCTCAGTTGCGGTTTGCCTTTAATCGTGACGAAGAATGCTGGCGGCGAGGATCTGATCGACGAAGGCCTTACGGGTTTTCTCGTTCCCATTCGAAATCCTGAAGCGATTGCCGATCGCATCCAATGGTTTGCGGAACATCGCGAGGCATTGCCAGAAATGGCCGAACACGCCCGGCGCAAAGCGGCTTCGATCACTTGGGCGGCATACGGAGAAGCGGTTCGCCACGCGTTTCGTTCAGACGACCAGTCCTTGCGACCGGAGCCGCAAGTGTCGGGCGCGGAATTGATGGAGGCGAACACGTGAAGACATTGAAATGCCTCGTCTGGATCTATCTGGGGTTGCTGCTTTCGGAAGGCGCCATTCGGAAATGGCTGCTGCCGCAGTTGTCCGATCCGTTGTTGATCGTGCGCGATCCGATTGCCGTGCTGATCTACGTGCAGGCATTCCGGCTGGGAAAATTTCCAGCAAATCCGTGGTTGATCGCACTGGGTGCGCTGGCTTTCGGCGGGCTGGTGGCCGGGTTGCTGGCAGAGACCGTGAACCCGCTGGTGATGGCATTTGGGTTTCGCACCAATTTCCTGCATCTGCCGCTGATCTTTGTTCTGCCACAGGTCTTCAACCCGGCCGATGTGAAGATGGCTGGCCGCGTGTTTCTGGTGATGGCCCTCCCAATGGCACTGCTCATGGCGCTGCAATTCCAGGCAAGTTCCACCCACTGGCTGAACGCAGGTGTCGGCGGCGGTGCGCAGATCACCTCCGCGCTGGGAAAAATCCGGCCCGCCGGAACGTTCAGTTTCATCAGCGGCCCGATCTACTTCTTCGCTGGAGTGAGTGCGTTTGCGATTGCAGCGCTTTGGGAGAAAGGCCGGGGAATGCTGCCATTCGCGGCACTGGGAATCGGTGCAACGATCCTTGCCGGATCAGTCTCGGGCAGCCGCTCCCTTCTCGGCGGTGTGGCGTTGGTGGTGGCGGCGGTCTTCGCCGGATTGTTGCTTTACCCACGGGCGGCCATGGCCGCGGTGCGCTTGATCATCATGATCGCCCTGCTGTTCAGCGTGGTGAGCGGCACCCAGATTTTTCGTGAAGGCCAGACAGTGCTGGAATCCAGAATTACCATCGCCGGCAAGGGCGAGGGCGGGTTTCGCGGATTCGTCGGTCGGTTCATCGGCGGATTCACCGAACCGCTCGAGAAGGCGGCTGAGACGCCGGTGTTTGGGCGGGGCCTGGGACTGGGAACGAACGCTGGTGCTGGGCTGGTGGGCGCACGCGGAAGATTCCTCCTCGCTGAAGGCGAATGGAGCCGCGTAATGCTGGAAAGCGGCCCCATCGTCGGCAGCGCGTTCCTGCTGTTCCGGGTTTTTCTCGCAGCGTATCTGGGAACGATCGCAGTGAACTGCGCGCGGCAAGGTCATCTGCTGCCACTATTGCTGTTCGGTGCCGGCGGGCTTGGGCTGATCAATGGCCAATGGGGACAGCCCACCACGCAGGGATTTTCGATTCTCCTTTGCAGCATGTGTTTGGCGGCGGCACAGCGCGTGGCGGAACCGCGCCCCGCAATCACGCCATCTCCGGCACGCGCGCTGCGTGATCGCATGTTTCGAAAAGTGGTTCCGATTGAAGTTCTCCTGCCAAATGCACGCGAACACGGCGCAAAACGGGACTCCATCAGCCCGGGCCGCTTCGCCGTTCGCAGCTGAAGGCGTTTTATGGTGAAGAAAGAAGTTTCATCCGAAGGCATCAAGGTTCTGCTGGTTGGCAACTACGCCAATGACGGCCAGGAAAGCATGCGGCGTTTCTCGCACTTGCTGCAGCGCGAACTGCCGGCCGTCGGCGTCCAAGCGGAGCATCTTTCTCCCAAACCGGTCTTCGGCCGGTTCGGTGGCGGCATGAATCAATCTGGGAAATGGCTCGGCTACATGGACAAGTTTTTGTTGTTCCCGGCCAAACTGCGCCGGCACATCCGTGCGCTCGGTCCGGATTCGCTGGTTCACGTTTGCGATCACTCGAACGCGGTTTACACGCCGATGCTCGCCCGCATTCCTCACCTGGTAACGTGTCACGACCTGCTCGCGGTGCGTTCGGCTCTGGGGGAATTTCCCGGACGCCGCGTCCGCGTCGCGGGCCGTCAGTTCCAACGCTGGATACTGCGTGGCTTGAACACCTCAAATCGCGTGGCGTGCATTTCGAGGGCCACGCGCTGCGATCTGCTGCGGCTGACCTCCCTGGCCGCACATCAGACGTCCGTCGTTCATAATGGGCTCAATTATAGCTACGGGCCGTTGCCCGAAGCCGTGATTCACGAGCGTTTGAATAAAGCAGCGCAGCGATGGGGAATTCCGGCATTCGAACGGAAGCGGACAGCGGGCTTCATCCTGCACGTTGGCGGCAATCAATGGTACAAGAACCGCCTCGGGGTGCTGCAGATTTATCAGCGCCTTTGCGAATCAATGCTCCAGCCGCCCTACCTCGTGATGGCTGGCAAAGCCTTCACGCCGGAATTGAAGCAGTTCATCGCTGCGCATCACCTGGAGGAACGCGTGGTCGAACTTGCGTCAGTTTCAAACGAGGAACTCTGCGCACTCTACTGCGAGGCGCGGCTGCTGTTGTTTCCGTCGATCGAGGAAGGCTTCGGCTGGCCCATCGCGGAAGCGCAGGCGTGCGGCTGTCCGGTTGTGATCGCCGACCGCGAGCCTATGTCGGAGATCGGCGGTGAAGCAGCCATCTACTTCACGCTGGAGGTTGCTCCGTCGAACGGCGGAATCGCGCTGACCAGCAAGTCTGTTCAAGACGCAGCCAACGCCGTGCTGCGCGGCTTGTTAGAGAGTGCCGGCCAGCGTCAGGGTCGCGCGACGCAAGGATTGTCCGATGTTGGGCGATTTTCGACGAAACGCATGATCGAGGACTACGTTCACCTCTATCGCCGCATTTTAAAGCCAGTGATAGAACCCAGGGTTTCTGCGGTCGAAGCGGTTTCTCTGCAATAGGCGTGCAGCGGTTCTATAGCGTTTCTCCAAATTCATTTCCGGATCATCTCACCGCGGAGGCGCAGA
>CAMLLE010000328.1 GCA_946480555.1 uncultured Verrucomicrobia subdivision 3 bacterium | reverse complement strand
ACACGGCACGACCTGGTGTGGGGCGCGGCATATCGATTTACGCAGGACGAGTTCGGCTCGGATGCCTCGGCTCTCCGGGTGGATCCGCGGAGTGAAACCGATCATCGGCTGAGCGCGTTCATCCAGGACGAAGTGGCGCTGGTTCCTGATCGCTTGCGCCTGACACTTGGGTCGAAGTTCGAGCATAACGAAATCTCCGGATCCGAGTTTCAGCCCGGCGCACGACTGTTGTGGACGCCGGAGGAAAAGCATGCGGCGTGGATCTCGGTAGCGCGGGCGGTGCGCACGCCGACGCGGCTGGAGCGCAATTTGCAGGCGGACATTTCGGCAGTGGTGCTGCCGGACGATACAGCATTGCTGGTGAGCTACCAGGGTTCTCCTGATTTGAATCCGGAGAAGTTGATCGCTTACGAAGCCGGTTATCGCATCAAACCAACCCAGGGCCTTTCCATCGACTTCGCTGGATTTTTCAATCAATACGAAGATTTGATTCTCGCGCGGTTCAGCGAAAGCAATCCCGGTTTGATCGACTATCGGAACGTTCCGTCCGGGCACGCTTACGGCGCCGAACTGCTTGCGCAATGGCAGGTGACGCCGCGCTGGCGCCTGACCGGAAATTACAGCTGGTTGAATGCGGTCGTGCCCACGGATGACATGCAGGACGCGGTGAATCCCCAGCACCAGTTGCATGCGCGCTCCCATTGGGAACTTTCCAAATCATGGAGCATCGACGCGGCGGCATATTACGTCGAAGGTTCGGAGTTGAACCAGGCGGGGGACGTGCAGATTTCGATCCCGGCTTACGTCCGGCTTGATCTAGGGTTGACCTGGCGGCCCACCGACCGGCTGGAACTTTCGGTTTGGGGACAGAACCTCACCGACGACGGACACCCAGAACATCCCAGTCTCAAAACGCCGAACATGGCCGAAATACCGCGCGGCTTCTCTGCGCGGTTGACGCTGCGGTTTTGAACGGACTGATGGCGAATCTCGAGAAGCGTTGGCGCTTTGAGCTGGCGCGGTTCCGGACGGGATCTTCTGGTCAAGCTCCCGAACGCCACAATGGATTTGAAAGCGATTCCGACTTGAGCCCGTGGGAGAGCCGGTTCTGGTAAAAATAATAGCCCAGTTGCAGCCGGCGCCGCTCGTTGAGGTCGGTGTTTTGCGCGAGGCAAAGTGACATCAAGCCCATCCGAAAGGCGGAATAGGCCAGGATGTAAAAGCCGAGAACTTCCGGATCGAGTGCGATGCCGTTCCTCTCCAAGGCCGTCAATAGAGGCGCGGCGGAATTGATGTCGAGATCCCATTCCACCAGCGCGCCTGCAATGTCCCAGTGAATCGGCTGGCGTCCCACCACCGTGTGGTCGTTGCTATGACCTTCGCAATCGAGCTTCAGCACTTGCGCCGAGGCGGGCGACAAAATCCATTCATGCGGCGCGAGGTGGCCATCGCCCGCGGTGGGCGGCGATTGCGAAAAAGAAATCCGCTTGGCGCGATTGCGCGCTTGATCCGCAAATGCGCTGCCCAGGACCTCGTGTGTGTTCCAGTAAAGGACGTCGGTGGCGCGTGCGAGGGAGCGATGCAGCTCCGCGGCGGTGAGCGGCGGCTCAGCCGATGCCGCGATATAATGCCCGATTCGTTGCAGCACGCTGGTATCGATGCCATCGGCGATCGTGAGGCGGATGCCTTCGACCCAGGGAAAGGCCATGAATCCGCGGAAGGTGCCGAGGCACGGCGGCGTGAAACCAGCTTCGGCCAGTCGTTGCACCCGTTTGAACGCGGTTTCGGTATCCCGGCTGTCCCGCCATTCGCCAAAGCCCGCAAATTTCCAGAGCACTGCCGCGCCCTGATGATTGGAACAGCGGAACTTCATCCGCTCAAACGGCGATGCGACGAACGGCCACGCGGATTCCGCATGAAAGGCGTATTGGCGCCACAGTCCGCCGCTGCAATCCTGGATCAGATCGAAGCCATCGGGAACGGGGTTGTTTTCCGCCACCCCGAAAAGAGTTTGGACAGCATGCGTGTAAATGAAATCCCAGGCGGCATGTTGTTCGGGCGTTGCTTCCCGCGTTCGTTCCGCGCCGGCGGCGATGCGGCTCGTCTCGCGGGCGAGACTTTCCAGCAGTGAAAGCCGGTTCCAGCGCAGATCTTCGGATTTAGTGACGTACGAACGCGTGCGCTGCCACAAGTCCAGCACCTCGGGCGATGCGGAATTCCCGGGCAACCCATCGTGGCCGGGGAAGAACGAAATGGACGTGATCTTTTGTTCCGCCAGTGCACGGGCCGTGGCAGCCATGGAACTGCCGGACAAGCCCGGACCTTCGTCCACAATGATCGCATGTTGATAAGCCCCGTCCTTGAATCCGGGCGGCGCGACCTTTCGGTTGAAGGGATGACCGTTGGGTCGGACCGTGAGCCGTTCCGCCACGCGCGCGGTGGAGAGCAGTGTGGCACGGGTCACGGCAGAGAGCGTGGTGCCAATGCTGCGGACGCCGACAATCAATACGGCGCCGGAATCCGGGTGTGACTCCGCCCACTTCAACGCCGCTGCGCAGTATTGCTCCGGAAAAAGGGTGTAAAATGCAAAACCCTCCGGCGTCTTGACCGTGAGGTTCAAGTCAGGCGGGATATCGATGGCGTGCAGCACGTGTGCAAGCTTGGCGAGCAGTTCTTCGGCAAGTGGCAGCGGGGTGGCTGGGGGATGGCCGATGCCGGTACGCTGAAACGCGCATTTGAACCAGACGTCGCAGAACGCGGAGGCGGCGAGGTCGGTGGCCAGACGCGCCTGGTTCAGCGTCTCCGTTGCCGGACTGCCATCAGAGGAGTCTTCCAGGGCCTGTTCAAACTGCCCGGCCTGCACCAGCAGCGTGCGGAGCTGGTCGAGCGAATGCGGGTTGGTACGGTCCAACGTGGACCGTAACTTGAGCAGTTGCGGCCGCGCGGACTGACTGAATTGTGGATCGCCGTAAACGATCATTCCCTCGGCAATCAAGGCAGGGTTTTTCCGTGATTGCCAATACGACTTTAGTCCTACTCGGTTTCGTCGTGTTCTTCCCGGCTCCCGAATGCGCCGCTGGCAATCAACCCGACCAGAAGCCCCATGCCAAGCACAATCCCGAGGGTCTGGTAAGGATGGCTGCGCACGTAGCGGTCGGTGGATTTCGCGCCGGAAATGGCGCGCCCTCTGAGTTCACTCGCGCCAGCCTTGAGCAACTCTTCGCCGTCCTGCACCACGGCCTTTATGTCGTCGAGGAATTTCTCCAAGTTGACGGTGTTTCCGTTTTCAGTTTTGTTGCGCATGCGCTCAGCAAATCAATGAAGCCGCAAACTCGGAATGGGGTGTTTTCCCGTGCCTGTCACCGCCTGCTGCTTCTGACCCTCCATCCTGCTCGCAATCCAAGTAGTCCTCATCGTCGCGGAAGATTCAGCAGACCGACGACCCTGCGGCGCGATCCAAAACAACAGGGCGGAGCTCGTCGCACCGCCCCAATCCCAATCCCCGAGTGTGTCCACCCGCCGAGCTGTTACGGATAAACCGTTCGATAAAACCGGTATTGATACAGCACCGCGTCCGCATCGAAGAAACGCACAAAACCATTCTCGGGTGCAGTGGCGGTTCCGATTTGTATCCAGTGGATCAGGTCTTCGGACGCCAGGATGCGATACGTGCGGCCGGGCAGTCCCATGATGGCCACCGCCACGCTGCTGTTTGTAGCGGCCGGTTCGCCGGCCAGATCCTCGACCGCCAACTTGCCCTCGGTCAAAACCTGAACATTCACGGTTCCCAACGCGCGTCCGCTGCGGCCATCCGCAATCGTATATTGAATCTGATCGACACCTGTGAAATCCGTGGGCGGCGTATAAACCACTCCCGTCGAGTCGGTCACAATTGTCCCGCCCGCAGGCGTGTTGGACTCCACCGAAACGAGTTCCACGGTATCGCCATCAAGATCAAAATCGTTCGTCAGCATTCGGCTGAAGCTGATGTGCATTGGCAGGTTGGTGCCCGTTGCCAGCCGGTCCATCACCGCAAACGGCTTCTGGTTCAGCGTCACATTCAGCAACACCGCGTCGCTCGTCTGGCCCAGGCCGTCATTGAAGGTGAACTCAATGGCTCGGAACAGATTCGTCACTTCGTTCGTGGTCACCGAAAACGCGAGTTGACGCAGCAACGCCTGGATTGCGGCTTCGTCGGCATTCGAGTTGAACGCGAGTTGCAGGGAGGTGAGCCCTGTCGAGCCGCCGCTGTAGGTGCCAATCGCAATGCCGCCAAACGTCACCGTTGCATCAGCAGCTCCAATTTCCCCCGCGTCCGTGCCAGTAGGAACAATTGAGAGCAAGTCATCTGGTCCCGCATTGCTCACGCTGCTCAACGTCAGCGTGGCACCGTCGAACGAACTGCGGCCTGAACCTTGGAACAGCGCCAGCGCATCGAGCGGAACTGGAACTTCGTCGATCGTGACAAAGGTGGCGTTCGTGCTCAGGACGATCGCCGGTTGAATCATCGTCACGGTCAGCGTGCCATTCGTCAGGCTCAACTCGTAATTCCCGAGCCGTTCCAATGGATCGATGGCCGACGGGACAATCGCATAGCTGCCAGCCGGACTGGCTGCCGAGGCAGCAGTGGCGTAACTCGCGGACAAATTGTCAGCAGCCACCGCGCCGGCGATAACTCCGGTAAAGGTGGGATTCGTCTGACCATAAGCTCGCGTGGCGTCATTCGCCGTAACCGAGAGCGCTGCTTTCGCGATGACCAGTTCATTGGTGGCGCTGCCGGAGTAATTGGCGTCATCGATGGTGGCAATGACGGTGTAGGAACCGGC
>CAMLLE010000327.1 GCA_946480555.1 uncultured Verrucomicrobia subdivision 3 bacterium | reverse complement strand
ATGGTCTGCATGCCGCCCACGGCGGGTTTCTGCGGCGTGAGCCGGCCCATGATGTCGCTTGCTTTGAAGCTGCCGAGCGCCTTCTCCAGCGTGTTGCGCGTGACTTCAACGCCGGCTGCGAGCGAGGTGCTGGCGGCGATGGCCACATCGGAAAACTCGGCGAGGATTTCTTCCTGCTGATCGAGTGTGATGAGATTGAAGCGCGTCATCTCGCGAGAGATCGCTTCAATTTCCTTGGGCGAAAACTGCTTCAGGATCGTGCTGGCGCTGTCGGGTCCGAGCATGACCAGGAGGGCGGCGAGCTTCTGAATCTTCGTCAATGGCCCGCCGTTCTCGGACGAGCCTGTTTCCATCTGGGCTTCAGCGGGAGCTGCCATAATTCTCAGGAGTTTTCAGCCGTGCGGCCTTTGTTCATCCATTCACGCAACGCCTGCGTCATGTTGGCGGGATTTTCCTTCACGAGCCGGTTCAGGACATCGACGGTGACCACGCCGGGCTGCAATTCGCCGTGACCATTTCCGTTTCCGTTGGAATGACCATTGCCATTGCCATTGCCGTTGGCGCGATGGCCAACGATGCGGCCGACCGGTACGCCAATCGGAATCTCCTGCACGGGCGTTTTCTTGAACAACATGAAGAGAACCACGAAAGCAAGGAGGCCAAGGGCGGGATAAACTGCGTTGCGCGCAAGATCGAACCAGAACTGCTTCTTCTCCTGCTGCTGCAACTCGGTGGTGATCTGCGCCGCGAACTGGTCGTTGAACGGAAGTTCCTCCAGCGCGATCTGGTCGCCGCGCTCCGAATCGGTGCCGACGGCGTTCTGCACGATGCGGCGGAGCTTATCCATTTCGTCGTTCGTGCGGGGCGCGACCTTGCGTTCGGCGCCTTCGCCTTCCATGCGGGCGGCGATGGTGACCGCCGTGGACAGGCGTTTGATGCCCCCGGCGCTCTGGATCACGCTGCTGGTGCTCTTGCCGATTTCGTATTCGATGGTCGAAATGGATTTCTTGGTCTTGGAATTGTTCACCGGCGACGATGCCGTGGTCGTCGCATTGGTCTCGGTGGAAGTGTTCGCCGTCACACCGACAGCGGAACTGCTGCCGCTGGCAGTGCTGGAATCGTTGTTCTCGTCGTTCTTCGTCTGGCTGCGAACCACCTGGCCATCCGGATCAAACTTCTCTTCCGTGCGGGTGATCGTGTCGAAGTTGATTTCCGCCGAGACACGCACGATCGCCTGGCCTGGGCCGAGGACCTTTTCGAGAACGTCCTGGGCTTTCTTCCCGAGGTATTGTTCCAGGTTGCGGCGCGCGGTGAGTTGTGTCGTGGAAAGGCCGGTGAGCGAATCGTTGTCGGTATTTTCGGAAAGCACGTTGCCCATGTTGTCCACGATGGAAACGTTGTTTGGCTTCAAACCTTCGACCGAGTTAGCGACGAGGAAGCGGATGGAATTGATGGCGGAAGTCTGCAGCTGCGTGTTGCCGCGGACGCGGACGAAGACCGACGCGGTCGGTTGTTTGTCCTTGTCGAGCAACAGCCGGTTTTCCGGCAGCACGATCATGACGCGCGCGGATTCAATTTCGTTCAGCTGGGAAATCGTGCGGCTCAGTTCGCCCTGCACGGCGCGGATGTAATTTGCGCGTTGCACGAAATCCGAAATGCCGAAGTTGGGTTTGTCGAAGATTTCGAAACCCACGCCTTCGCCCTGCGGAACGCCGCGCGCCGCCAATTGCATGCGCATCTGGTGGACTTTGTCCGCGGGAACCATGATGGAACCGCCGCCCCCGCTGATCTTGTACGGCACCTTCGCGTCGTCCAATGCCTGCACCACTTTGGCGGCCTCCGAATCCGAGAGTTTTCCGTAGAGCAACCCGTAGTCGGCGCGCGAGGACCAGAGCGCCATTCCGACCAGGCCGCCGATGACCACGACGGTGGCGGCCAGCACGCTGACGCGCTGACTGGCGCCGAGCTGGCGCCAGATTTCCAGGAGCTGGGCTCCGAGTTTTGAGAAGTTGTTCATCGGATCAAATCTGCATGCGCATCATTTCCTGATACGACTCCAGAAGCTTGTTGCGGACCTCGACCATGAGCTGGAAGGAGACGCTGGCTTCTTCCATCGCGATCACGGCCTGGTGTAGTGAAACGTTTCCGCCGGATTGCAGCGATTGCAGCGCTTCAGCTGAGGCGTTCTGCTTGGCGTTGACTTCCTCGACGAGCTTTCCAAACAGGCTGCCGAAGGAGGAATCGCTGTTCTGGCCAGGAGAAACTTCCGCCGCGCGACCCACTTGCGTCGTCGTATCGATCCCCGGCATCCGCGCCGCTTCAGCCGCGTCCTGCATCTGCCGGATGGCTTGCAGCGGGAGCGTTTGCGGGATGTTGGAGATCGGCGACATGAAGGTTTAACGCAGATTAACGTTTGCCAATCGAAAGAGTTTGAAGCGCCATCGCCTTGGCGTTCTTGATGACGGACAGGTTCGCTTCGAACGCGCGCGACGCGGTGATCAAATCGGCCATTTCCTCGTGAACACTGATGTTCGGCATTGCGACCATGCCGTTGGCGTCGGCATCGGGATGGCCGGGCGCGTGCAGCATCTGCGGCGCGCGGGAATCTTTTTCAATGCGCGTGCCCGTGAGCGCAGTGGTGGAGCCGATGCCGTCCATCGCCTGCTGCAAAGCGGTCTCGAACACGACGACCTTGCGCTGATACGGCTTGCCGTCGATGCCCCGCGTGGTGTGCGCGTTCGCGATGTTTTCGGAAATGACATCCATGCGCGTGCGCTCCGCGTTGAGCGCGGCGGACGTGCTTTGGATTCCGGAGAGAAGATTGACCATAAGGCGAATCAGGCTTTGCCGTTGATGGCGAGTTTGAGTTTCAGCAGGCGTCCGCTGATCAGCTGGGTTTGGAGCGCGTGCGCGACGGTGTTTTGGTTCAGCAACAACATTTCCTGCTCGAGATTCACGGTGTTGCCATCCTTGCTGCTGGGAAGGGCGTTGGGATCAGGCGCGAGGGCGGGCTTCAACGCTGCGAGTTGGTCGGAATTGCCGGCTGCGGCGGCTTTTGCGAGTTCCGCCTGGAATGACGGCGCGAGATCCACGCGGCGATAACCGGGCGTTTCCAGATTCGCGATGTTGTTCGCGATCGCCTGCTGGCGCAGGACCACCGCGTCCAGCGATTTCTTCGCGGCGAGGTATCCTGATGCGTTGAACAGTGCGTCGATCATGCAAACTTTTCCGAGTGTCCTTAGCAACGGCAGTGCCACGGGCAAAATGCGCCCGAAACCGAGGGAAATTGCGGGAAAGCGGCGCCGAACGGCAAAACTTGCCAGTGCAACGGGCGGTCGCTAGGCAAAAGAGGGCGGGCAACGGGAGGCTGCGGAATCTTCGGTTCGATGACTCCGCAGGGATCGATGCGAGAGTCGCTTGAATCATGATTCAGTGTCGCTCACGTTCAAGGCGGGCTCGGTTTCGTGCATTTTCAATTGGCGCCGTCTGCGTGGAGCGTTCCTCAAAACTGGTTCATCCGATAATGCGCGGCGGTTTTTCAACCTGGCAGTTGGCGGGCATTCGGACTCGTGGTGGCGAGCGAAAGCGTGAACTTTCCCATCCGAAGCTGGGAAGCCGGTCCCGTGCGTTGGCAAGACGCGCTCGCCACCGCGCGGCTGTTTTTCAAACGAACATCTCTGAATCAACGGCGCGTTCAAACGGGTGATCCCCATTTTGATTCAGTGGACAAGAATTCCGTTGCGATGCGGATTTACGAGGCATAGAGTCACGGCGTAAGCGCCACGCGTTGGCAAACCGCGACAACTTATGTATTTCGGCGTTGATTACTATCCGGAGCAATGGGTCTTTCCTTACGGCGGCACTTTTGAAAATCCCGAATCCCAATGGGAAACCGATGCCGAATTGATGGTCAAAGCCGGCGTGAACGTCGTGCGCATCGGTGATTATTGCTGGGGACTTTGCGAACGCGAGGAAGGCAAATTCGATTTCCGCTGGCTGAAGCGCGTCATGGATGTCATGGGCCGCCACGACATCAAGGTTGTTCTCGTCACTCCAACGTCGGCGCCGCCCATCTGGCTGGCGCACAAATATCCCGACATCCTTCCGCTCGATGAGCACGGCATTCCGCGCCGCGAAGGCACGCGCCGCGCTGTTTGCCTGAACAGCGACGCGTTCTGGAATCACGCCAAGCGTATCGTGGAGGAGATGGCCAGGGCCTTGGGAAATCATCCCCAATTGATCGCATGGCAGGTGGATAGCGGCATCGGCGGCCACCAATCCGAATGGGCGTTCAACGAAGGAACGAAGCTCGAATGGCAGAACTGGCTGAAGCTGAAATACGACACGGTGGAGCGCCTGAATGAACAGCTGGGTCTGCGGTATCTCGGCCAGACCGTGGCCTCGTTCGAGCACGTGCCAATGCCGATGTGCGCTCCGACGATGCACAATTCCGCGTTGCTGCTGGATTGGGCGCGTTTCAGCAGCGACACGATCGTGGCGTTCATCCGAATGCAGGTCGAGACCCTGGCCGAACTGACACCTCAAATCCCAACCACCACCAACCTCCGCGCGCTCCAGCGGCGCTTCGATCATTTCGATGTCGCCAAAGTTGTGGATTTCGTTTCCGTCGAGAGCAACGCGGCGATCAAGAGCAAGGCATCCGAGCTGGCCTGCGACATCGACATCCTGCGGTCGCTGAAAAAGGACGGCATCCGCACGCCGGATGGCGACTGTGGTTTTTGGGTGATCGAGCAGAAGGCCGGGCAGGTGAACTGGCAGGATGTGAATTCGCTCGTGCGGCCCGGCGTGGTGCGGTTGTTTACCTATCAACTGCTGTCACGCGGTGC
>CAMLLE010000326.1 GCA_946480555.1 uncultured Verrucomicrobia subdivision 3 bacterium | reverse complement strand
GAGCAGGGCATGAAGTTCTCCTGGCATCAGGACAGCGGCTACGTGAAATGGTATGACCCGACGACGAATCACCAGCCCTACGTCACGTGCTGGTGCACACTCGACGCGGTGAACGAAGAGAACGGCACGGTTTACATCCTGCCGCATTCGCGCGGCGGCACGCGCGGGAAGTTGATCGATCACTTCAAGGAAGAAGGCACGAACGACCTGATCGGCTACACCGGTCCTGATCCGGGCGATCCGCTGATCGTCCCCGCTGGCAGCATTGTGGCGTTCGACAGTTTTCTGTTCCATCGCAGCGGTCCGAACAAGACCAACCGCATGCGCCGCATTTACCTGCCGCAATACAGCGGCGCGCCGATCAACCGGCCGGATGGAAAGCCGTGGGCGATGGCGACGCCGTTCCTGAAAGGCGGAAAGATCGTTTACAACCATGCCGACGATTCCGAGGAAAGGTTTGGCCCTTTCCCGGACAAGAAGAAGGAATCGATCTGAATTGCGGACAATGAGATCGCATCAATGAAGAAGCTTGGCCTCGGCGTTCTGGGACTTGGCGAAGGGCGCAGCATCATTTCCGCAGGCGTGAACAGCGACCTGTGGGATGTGGTGCGGCTTTGCGACATCAACCCGCAACTCGGTCTTCAGCGTTGCCGTGAATTTTCGCTGCCCGAGGAACGCTTCACCCCGGCCTACGACGACCTTCTCCGCAACGATGCCATTGATGCGATTGGAATCTATACACCCGACCATCTGCACGCGGAGCACACCATCCGCGCTCTCAACGCGGGGAAGCATGTCATCTGCACGAAACCATTTCTGAACGATCTCTCGCGCGCGAAGGACGTTCTCGAGGCGCAGCAGAAGAGCGGGAAGCTGGTTTTCGTGGGCCAGAGCACGCGGTTCTTTCCGCCGTTCAACCGGCAGCGCGAGCACTTCAAAACCGGTGCCCTTGGGAAACTCAACACCATCGAAGCCGCCTACCACGCCGATCATCGATGGTTCCTTGAGAAGCCGTGGGCAAAGCAGGCGGCGTTCAAATGGTTGTTTGGAGGTTTGAGCCATCCCGTCGATCTGGTCCGCTGGTATGTGCCGGACATCGACGAAGTCATGGGCTATTCGACCCTGAGCGAAAATGGCCGCGCCGGTGGATTGAAGAATGACGACACGTTCCACTTCATTCTGAAATCGTCGTCCGGAAGAATCGCGCGAATCAGCGGCTGCTATTCCTGTCCGATCGTTCCCTCGCAGCGCGACAGTGGCATGACGTGCATCCTGCGCTGTGGCGAAGGATCGAGCCAGGCCGACTATCCGGAGCTGCGCTATTCCTGGCGGACGAGCGGACATTCCGTGATCGAGCGGTTTGAAGAAGAGGAGGATTACTATTTCCGCTTCGAAGGACGCACACACCACGCCGGGGAATACCAGAACTACATCGAGTATTTCGCGCGTTGCGCGGCTGCCGGCGAAACGCCATTTCCAGACGCACGCGAAGGCGTTGTCACGATTGCGCTGCTGGTGGCAATGGAAGAAACCTGCGCGACCGGCCGCCCGGTCAAACTGAAAGCCGTCCTGGCCAGGCACGGCCTCGACGCTTTGCTGGCTTGATTGCCGCGAGCGTCCGCTCAATCTGTCGGAAACCAATTCCGGAATGAATTCTGAACACAGCCCCTTTTTGCGCAACGGCAGCCGGCTTGCCTGGCGGTTGAAGGAACAGATTCTCTGGGTCGAACCGTGGGGCAGGGATAGCATCCGGGTGCGAGCCACCACGCTGGCTGAAATGCCCTTGCGTGACTGGAGCCTTCTTCCACCAAAGAAGGCAGCCGCAAAAATCGCGATCGAATCGAAGCTCGCATCGCTGGTGAACGGAAAGCTGACTGCGACCATCGATGCGCGGTCCGGTCGCGTGCGTTTCTTCAAAACCGGCACTCAGGAACCGTTGTGCGAGGAGATTTTTGCGCGAACGAATCATCCACCATCGCGAACCTTCAAGGCAGTTGGCGGCGATCTCTTCCGCTGCGAAGCCAGCTTTGCCGCGTTTGACGGCGAGCGCATTTACGGTTTGGGACAGCGCCGGCATGGCTTGCTGGATCAGAAGGGCTGTGTTCTCGAACTCACGCATCGAAATTCGCAGATCTCAATTCCATTCCTGGTTTCGAGCCGGGGCTACGGCCTGCTCTGGCACAACCCGGGCATGGGCCGCGTCGAGCTTGGCCGCACCCAGACGCGCTGGGTGGCCGATGCGACGCGATTGATCGATTACGTCGTCACCACGGGAGATGGCTACGCGGACATCATGGAGCGCTACGCCGATCTGACGGGGCATCCGCCCGTGCTGCCCGAATTCGCCGCCGGATTCTGGCAGTGCAAGCTGCGTTACAAAACTCAGGCTGAACTGCTGGAAGTGGCGCGTGAGCACAAGCGCCGCGGCCTGCCGATGTCGGTGATCGTCATCGATTATTTCAACTGGTCGAAAATGGGCGAATGGAAGTTCGACGCCGTTTGCTGGCCCGATCCAGCAGCGATGGTGCGCGAACTGAAGGCGCTCGGAATCCAGGTCATGGTTTCTGTCTGGCCGACGGTGAATCCTGACAGCGAGAACTTCGCTGAACTGGAGCGGCGCAATCTGCTGGTTCGAACCGAACGCGGATTGAACAGCTTCATCAAGTTCACCGATTCGAACGCGACGCAGACTGTCATCTCGGGTTTGCTCGACTCCACGCATCCTGAAGCCCGGAAATTCCTCTGGCAGAAAGTTCGGGAGAATTATTTCCGTCACGGAATCAAAGTCTGGTGGCTTGATGCGATTGAGCCGGAAATGGTGACGTATGATCACGACAACGTCCGCTATCACGCAGGCAACGGTCTGGAGGTCGGCTGCATCTACCCAATGATGCAGCAGCAGGCGTTCTTCGATGGGATGAAAGTCGCGGGCGAGAAGGAGATCATCACGTTGGGCCGCGCCGGATTTGCCGGCAGCCAGCGTTACGGCGCGGCAATCTGGTCGGGCGATATTCATTCGACCTGGGAAGACTTGCAGCAGCAGGTCCGCGCTGGATTGAACATCGGTTTGAGCGGCATTCCGTGGTGGACGACGGACATCGGTGGCTTCTTCGGAGGCGAAGTGAACACGCATTACTTTCAGGAACTCGTCGTGCGGTGGTTTCAATACGGAGCGTTCTGCCCGCTGTTCCGCCTGCACTGCTGGCGCAACAGCTCGCTCGCTCACCCGGAGACGAGCGATCCGACCCGCGGCGGGCCGAACGAAGTCTGGAGCTTTGGCGAACGCGCTTACGGAATCATTCGCGAAATTCTTCTCCTTCGCGAACGTCTGCGGCCGTACATCATGGAGCAGATGAAGCTGGCCAGCGCGAAGGGAATTCCGCCGATGCGGCCATTGTTTTTCGATTTCCCGGAAGACGCGAAGTGCGCTGACGTGGACGATCAATTTATGTTTGGACCGGATCTTCTCGTCGCGCCCGTGCTTCACGCGGCGAAGAAGGCACGAAAGGTTTGTCTGCCCGTCGGCGCAAGCTGGACCGAGCCGTGGACGGGAAAGACGTTCAAAGGTGGCCAAACCGTGACGGCCGACGCGCCGCTGGAGAGAATTCCGCTTTTTCTGAAGAACGGACGCAAGCTCCCGATCCGGCATGAGTAGAACCTCCTACACCACGCGCTTCAGCTACGCAGCGAGCGACGTCGCCGGCCAGTTGGTTTTCACATTCATCATTGGCGGGTACCTCAGCAAGTTTCTGACGGACGTTTACGGGCTTGCCGCGACCACGTGCGGAACAATCATTGCCATTGCGCGTTGGATCGACGCCATTGACGCGCCGATCTGGGGAATCGTCTTCGACAAGACGCGCAGCCGTTTCGGCAAGAGCCGGCCGTGGTTTCTCTGGCTATGCGTGCCGTTCGCGACTTTTGGCGTGCTGACCTTCCAAACGCCTGACCTCAGTCACACGGCGAAAGTCTGGTACGCGGCCATCACCTACATCCTCTGCAACATCCTTTACACGGGGATTAACACGCCGGTGACTTCTATTCTTGCGAACCTTACCAACGATCCGCAGGAGCGCGTCACGCTGACCTGCTTCCGCATGTTCGGATCCAAGCTCGGCGTCTTGATTGTGAATCTGACCGCGTTGCACGTCGTGAAGTTGCTGGGGCAGGGGGACGATCGCCGCGGCTTCATGCTGACGCTGCCAATCTACGCCGCGGCATCAGTGGTGTTTTATCTGATCGCGTTCAAGAACCTGAAAGAAGTTGTGCCGGTCGAAAAGAAGTCGGAGCCAATCCTCGGCACGTTTCGCGCCCTCAAAGGCAATTGGCCGTGGCTGATCATCTTCGTCAGCAGTTTCCTGTTTTGGATCGGTTTCATCGCCCGCGTTTCCACGGTTCCCTATTTCCTGCAATACACGCTGCGGCGCGAGGATCTGACGTGGCTCGCCTACAGTCTGGACTTCGTTTCGCTCGCCACGGCGTTCCTGCTGCCCTGGGTTTGTCGCTGGACATCGAAGCGCACCGCCTGGTTCGCCGGCCTCTTGGGAATGGTGGTGGGGCAGTTCATTCTCTATTTCGGCGTCGCTCAGGATCATTCGCTGTCCATCATCATGACCGGCTGGACGATTGGATTTCTTGCCAGCGGCATGGCGATGGCGATGCCGTTTTCAGTGCTGTCGGACAGCGTCGATTATGGCGAATGGAAGAACGGGGTGCGTGCGGTTGGGTTGTTGACTGCGGTGGGCGCGGCGTTTTGTCTGAAGGCAGGCGCGGGTCTTGGCGGCGCGATCCCCCTTTGGATCATGGGCGGCAGCGGCTACGTGGCTGGCGCCCAGCAATCCGCAGCGGCGTTGAAAGCAATCGAGTTCAGCCT
>CAMLLE010000325.1 GCA_946480555.1 uncultured Verrucomicrobia subdivision 3 bacterium | reverse complement strand
CGTCCTCCAGTGCAATCGGATGATGCACGGTTACAAGCTTGGAGCCGTCGGGGAATGTGCCTTCAACCTGCACATCGTAAATCATTTCCGGCACGCCGGGCATCACCTGGTTCCGGCCGAGCAACCTTTTGCCCAGCTGCATGAGTTCGGAAACGGATTTCCCGTCGCGGATAAATTCAAGCAATTGCGCCGCGATGAGCGCCACAGATTCGGGATGGTTCAGCCGCAGACCGCGCGCGAGTCGTTTCTGCGCAAGGAAGCCGGCCTGATGCAGCGTGAGCTTGTCGAGTTCGCGAGGGGAGAGATGCATGATTCGGATTTTCTAGCCACAGATGAAACACAGATGAACACAGATTCTATCGGATTCATGAGAGCTCATAATCTGTGTTCATCTGTGTCGATCTGTGGCGCTATTCACCATTTTCTTGCCCAGGGATCGTCGCCCAGAATGCCGCTGACGAAGCCGAGTTGTCGATGAAGTTCTCGGCCGACGGCTTCGACGCTCTCGCCCGCCATGCGCATCAATGCACCTTCGCGGACCGGACTGGCACTGCGGACGAGCGGGGAGCGCTTCTCCACCGGCAGCCCGGCGGCTTCGCCCAGCAACCTTTCGCGCATGGCCGCGAGCGGCGCTCCGATCAAGAGCAACATCGCCATGCAATTGAACCGGCCCATGCGATGACCGCCACCGACCTCACCGTCATTGGGATCGAGGGCCAGCGAATCAAGGAACACGCGCCTGCCATCGATGAACACTTCGTTGCGGCTTTCGAACCGGCGGAAGTCCCAACGCTCACCGCGCGCGGCGCGTCCGGACGTGAACCAGTCCACCAGCACGAGGCCCGCGCCCGGCCCGAGCTGAAATTCCTGCCGCTGCGTGTAAATGGAATCCGCATACGCCTGCACCGGATCAGGTGCAAAAACGAGAATGGAATCCGCGTCCAGCTGCCCTTTGGTTTTGTGCCCGCATGGAAGCAATGCATGGTTGCGATAAACCTTGGTGGACGCCTGCGTGCCGATGAAGCACCGCGTGGCAGCGCCCAGCCGCACATCCAGAGTCGTCTGATCGCCCGCCACAAGTCCGCCGCCGAAACTGCTTGTGTATGCCCAAACACTCCGGCCGCGTGCCATCGGAGTGAGGAGTTTCAACGGGCTGGTGGCAAAGGCGGTGACCACCGCGCTCTCACCAGAAATCAGATCGACTGCAAGAGCGGCGGAACCAGCAGAAGCCGGCCGTCTGGACTCTGGATTCAGGACGTTCAAACGATTCTCAAGACAGAACGACGGTTGCATGGACCCTCAACTTCTGCCAATGCGAACCGATCCGTCCAATGCTTCGACTCGCCGCCGCGGGATGGAATGGGTTCATGATCTGAGAGTTTCCATAGGTTCAATCGACGGCTGGGACAAGCTTTATAGTGCGCCGGGGGAATGCGCAGGTGCATGAATACGGCCGCGTGTTCACAAGAGCTGTCGCTCCGTTGAACATGGAACACTATGCAGATGGGTGGATCGCGGTTTGAGTTTACCAGAATTGACCGTTTTTTACCGGCTACCGGTAAACGAAGCTGCCCGGAGGGACGTATGACACCACGCCTTTTGGTCAGCGGCGGCGTTTGGTCCACGCCAACGCAGCGGAAACTGTCAGCAACGCGAATACACTTGGCTCAGGAACGGGCGCCGTCGTGATGGTGACGGTCCAGCCTTGAATGGTGGAGACTGCGAGCGGCGAAACATCGGCGAAATAGAGCGTCCAGAATCCGGCGGCATTCAATCCGCCGAAACTTCCCAAGGTGGCATTCCGCGGGTCAGTGTTTACGACGAAAAACGGGTTCACGTTGCGTCCATCTGGAGCGAAGTTCCCAACGGGAAGTCCTCCGAAATTGTGAATGTCCGCCAGGTAAGCATCCGAGAGGTTCACATTGATTCCCGAAGCGGAGGAACCATCCGGATTTCCCGAGGTTCGGCCAATCCGATTAAGCAGCACGGCGAAACCGCTGCCGTGTGAGAGATAGGAATACAAATCGCCATTCCAACCGCCGGCGATGTTCAAGTTCACACTGACACTGCTGATGACCTCCGCACTTGGAGTGTTGATGTAAAAGGAATACGCGATGCCCGACGCGTTGTTATCCGGCACCGCCTGGTTCCCCGACCAGGAGTAAACCGTGCTTCCGGCATTCGCCCGGGCAAGGGCAAACACCACCGTCAGAGCGGCGATCGCTGTTAACTTTTTCATGAGTCCCCCTTTGATGTCAGTACGCCGGATAGATCGTTCGATAGAAGCGCGTGGCATTCGTTCCGACCGGTTCCGACAATTGAAATACTCCGACACCGTTGCCGGTGTTGATGGACGGCGCGGTCATGTTCATGATCTTCGACCAAGGGCCGAGCAGCGCGGGCGCTCCTTCGATGGTGTAAGTGAGACCAGGGATGCCGGCGAAGTTCACCACGAACGAATTGCCGACCATGATCGGCCCGAAGACAATGTTCAGGCCCACCGGACCGCCATTTCCTACGGTGACAAAAACGCTGCCGGACGCCGTTCCACCGCGACCGTCTGAAACCAGATAACTGAATGAGTCGGTGCCAGTGAATCCGCTGGCCGGCTGGTAAGTGATGGAGCCCGAGTTCAGCACCGCCGTGCCGCCAAAGGTGGTGTTGGTGCTCACGGCGACGACGGTCAGCGGGTCGCCATCCGGATCCGTGTCGTTCAGCAGGAGTTTGGTGGCGGAGAAGGACACTGGTGCATTCGAGGCGGTGCTGAACGCATCCGCCACCGCGAACGGCGGAGAATTGGTGAAGCACTTGCCCAAACTGCCCGCGCTGTAAATGCCCGCGATCTCATTCGTGGTAAGCGCGCGATTGTAAAGGGAGATTTCGTCTAGCAGGCCTTCGAATCCGATCAGGCCGGTGCTTGGACGTTTTCCAAGGTAGAGATCGTATGAAGTATGTGGTGTGAACGAACCGATCGATTGTTGAACGACCACACTTCCGTTTCGGAAAATTCGGGCAACTCCGCTCGCTTTGTCATAAGTGAGCGCAACATGGTGAAACCCATTGGTGGTGATAGCGCCAGCCGAGGACCTGATCTGTCGCCAGCCGCCACCACTCGTCACGATGTTTGCATAGAGAGTTCCAGGACCGGCGTTGAAGGAGATCGGATCGACATGGAAGTGAACACCCCACGCCGACCCGTTATTCCATTCAGCTATAGAATGTTTGTTCGTGACGTCCCTCAAACTGATCCAACCTTCGATGGTGAATCCTGCGCTCAATCCAACGTTCAGACTGGTGCTGCCTGGCACGCGCAACCAACCGTTGGTGTTGGCCAATGCGAATCCCTGGCCAATTTTGCCACCGGAGAAACCACTTTGCCCTTCGAATACTGCGTTATTCGTTCCAACGCGATCCAAGCCGTTGCCTTCTCCTTTCCACCAGCTCACGAGTCCGCTCGGAGTCGTCATGCAAACCGGCGCGCTGAGGTTCGGATAAACGGAAGCGCTAGCTTCATAGGTGTTGGCATAGGCGAGATCGGGACGATTGTCGCCGTTCAGATCCCCGATCGCGATTCCGTTGGCGTTCCAAAGCGAAGCCAGATCCACCCGGGCGCCAAATGAGTTTGAACTGAGGATTCCAGCGACGCTGAGATTCTTGAACAAGGAAATCCGACTCGGCAGTTGATCCGCCACAGCCAGATCGGGACGACCGTCACCGTCCAGATCTCCAATTGCAACAGCATTGGCCCACGCACCAACCATGAGGTCAACTCGGGGCGCAAACGAGGTGTTGGTGATTCCGCCAAGAGTGATCTGATTGCGGTAAAGCGATACGCGCCCACCTTCCTGCGAACCCACAGCGATGTCAGCTTTGCTATCGCCATCCAAATCACCAACTGCCAGAGCGTAGCTTCCGACCGGCCCTGCTATGTCCACGCGCCATCCAAACGCTATCCCGCTGGTCGTGCTCCAGTTCGGCAAGATGGAGATGCCGCGGATTCCACCATTGTTCACGGTGATCACCTCCGGCTTCCCGTCTCCATTCAGATCTTGAATTTCGACGCTCTGCGGGTTGGTCCCTGTGGGAACAGTCAATGCGATGAATGCGTTCGAAGACATTACGCCCGCACTGCCGATCTGCTGATAAACTGAGACACTACTATCTCCCCAGTTCGCCACGGCGATATCGAGTTTGCCATCACCATTCAGATCGCGGACAGCGATTCCGCGAGGGTCAGCTCCAGTCGGCAGCACAAGAGCAATAGGGAAGTTGGTTGCCGCTATCGCACCGGGAACAGAGGTGTTTCGCAGCACCACGAGCTGATGAGTATTTCGATCCACACCTGCGAGATCCAGATCGCCGTCCCCGTCGATGTCTGCCGCCACCATTTCGTTCTCTCCGGCGCCGCCGAACGGAACATCCACCCGGGCAGCGAACGACGCGACCGAGAGTCCTCCGCCGGGCGAAATGTTTCGGTAAATGGACACGGTGTGAGGCACGCCATTATCGACGGCCAAGTCAGGCTTACCATCCCGATCAAAGTCGGCGATCACGACCTGGTTGGGCCCCGTTCCAGAGGGAATGTCAATGCGTGGCCCGAAGTTTCCAGCGGACAGATTGGCCGCGCCGGCGCCGATAAACGAAGGAATAAACGATGCGATTGAATGAGCCGTCAGTCCGTTAACGGTTACGGAGATCGGACCGTAAATGGCTCCTGCCGGAGCCAGAACGCTCAACTGGTTAGATGTGGCTGAGATGACTTGGGCCTGGACTGATCCGAAATAGACAGTGTTGCTGGCCGCAATCGCGCTGAAATTCGTGCCGAGAATTACAATGTTCGTTCCAGCCAACCCCGAGGGTGGATTGAATGAGTAGATCT
>CAMLLE010000324.1 GCA_946480555.1 uncultured Verrucomicrobia subdivision 3 bacterium | reverse complement strand
GGCGCCGTTAAGGGCCGTGAAATTGCCACCCACAACGATCTGGCCGTTCCCTTGGATCCCCATCGCAAGGATGTCGCCATTTGCGTTCGCCGTGCCGTCGAAGACAACGTCCGGCGCGCCCGGCTGGCGGTTGAAGCTTTGCGCATCGACAATCACGACCGCGGCATTGGTCAGCGACGAGGTAGAAGCGCCAGCTCCCGCCCCGAAAGCGACACTGAAGTAGAAGTTCGTCGGAGACGGATTCACGACCCCGTCATTGAGGATCGGAATAATGAGGTTCGTACTGACCTGGCCCGGGGCAAACGTGAGCGTTCCGGAAATGGCGCTGTAGTTCGCACCGGCTGCGGCGGTGCCATTCGCCGTGGCGTAGGTTACCGGGACGGAGCCGAGCACCGATCCGAATCGATTGATGGTGACGGTCGCGTAGCCGCCGTTTTCATTCACAATGTAGCTCGGCGCACTGAACTCGAAGATGCCGTAATTATTGTCGTTGGTGATCGTCATCACCGCGGAACTGTGACTTCCCATCAGCGACGGAGTCGGCACGCTGTTCAACTGCGGATTGAAGAGAGTGACGTTGAACTGTTTCGTTGCGCCCGTCAGTCCGCTGTTGATCAGCGGGATGGATACTGTCCGCGGCGTAACATCGCCATTGTTCCAAATGAGTGTGTTAGTCACGCCCACGTAATCCACGCCGTTCACTGCCGTGCCGTTGGAAGTGCGGTACTGCACGGACAAGGTGCCCTTGCTGCCGACGGTTCGTGCCACAGTGAAGCTGATAGTTCCCTGGCTGAGATTGGCCGAGTAGGCGTTGGTCGTGAGCGTGAGGAAGCCTTGGAAGTTCGGATTGATGATGCGGATGGTCGTATTGGTGACGCCCAACGAGGCCACACCATTGGCTGGAGCAGTCAGGTTGAAGAGCCGCAGATTGATGGTTTTCTCATTGGCGCTCACGGAATTGCTGCTCATGATCTGAATGTTGAATGACCGGCTCGTGACGCCGTTGGCGAAGTTCAACGTTCCGATCACCGGCGTGAGACGGAAATCCACATTGGGAATCGCCGTTCCCCCAGAGTTCGTCGAATAGTTCATCGAGACCTGCCCGTAGGTCCCGTTGGCTCGAAGCACCACCACAGCAAGATTGCCCGTCGCCGTAATGCTAGAAGAGGCAAACGAGAAGACGCCGGACTGATGGCTGTCATCAATGATGGTGAACGGCGAGTAAGGCCGGCCCACGGCAACGCCCAGCGGAATGTTCTGTCCGCCCAGGAAGAACTCATCGGCTCCGCGAGGATTCGAGAGCTGGAATGCGGCTGCGACATCGCCCACCTGCTGCGGGTTATTGAGCAGAGAAACGCTCACATACGACTGCCCTGCGTATCCACCCGATCCGGAGAATCCCGACCCAAATGCGTTCCGCAAAATCGAGTTTGTGCCGAATAAGCCGTCGCTCAACATGCGTGTCGGCCCGAGATAGTTCCAACAATTCCAATAGATCGGACTCTCGTCCGTATAGCCATAGTCTGCGCCACTCGTGGCCAGGCCTGGTTCCACCGAAAAGTTTGCCGATGCGGTCCCCAGGAAGCCGTTCGTGCGGATGAGACTGATGTGCAACGAAGACTGGCTCTTGTTCGCGGAATACTCCGTGTGCAGCAAACCGATGTTGCCAGGACCAGGTGTTTTTCCACCGATCAGGCGGGCGAAATTGTTACGGTTGCGAATGCCCTCGCGAACCTTGGGCTCCGTCCAAACATTGGTATCGTAACCTGAGTTTTGGTTCGCCTTTACATTTGGATTGAATTGCCCACCGCCAACGAATTCGAAGGAGCCGCCAATCAGGATATGTCCGTCGCTTTGAACACCAGAGGTTAGCACCATCCCCGGTTCATCTGCGAAGTAACGCCGGGGCAAACCTGCGAACTGATTGTAGGCTGTATCCAGAAAAGTCGTATCAACAGAGCCATCGCTGTTCAACCGCGCGAAGCCGAGGCGATGCGTGTCATTGATGGCAGTGAATGCGCCGCCGACATAAATGGAACCATCAATGAGGGCGTTGATGTGAAAGACCGTTCCGTTGGCACCGGAGGTGACGAAGAACTCTTCATCGAGTGAACCGTTCTGATTGAGCCGTGCGATGCGGTTTCGTTCACGCCCATTGACTTCCGAAAACTCACCGCCAATCAATACTTTGCCGCCGCTTTGCACCGCCACGCTATAAACGGCTCCGTTAGGGCCAGCTCCTGGATTGAAGCTCAAATCGACCGCGCCGTTGTCCAGCACGCGTGCTACATAATCCTGCCCGGGCACACCGCCTACGGAGGTGAAATCGCCGCCGATGTAAACCTGGCTCGCGCCATTGACGAGAACTTCAGCGAAGTAATCCCAAACCGTTCCAAACTCTCCTCCGCCTTCGTTGAGCACGATTTCGATCTCGGTGGCTCCACCCGGGAACGGAATCACCAGCGCGTTTTCGCCATCCACATAGCCGGTGTCGTAGATGCGCACGCCGTTGTAATAGACGCGCAAGGAGTCCGGCACGGCATACATAAAATAGTAAATCGTCAGAGTGCCGGAATTGGTGGACCCAAGATTAATGATCTGCCGATCCTCCTGGTCATCACCGGTGGCCGTTCGATCCACCGTGATGCGGGTCGCTGGTTCCACGCCGATCGAGTAAACCGGTCCGTTGATGCTCGTGCCCGGGTCGAAGCTCGTGTCCAGCGAACCATCAGAATTCACCCGCGCCAGATACTGCCTCGGGATGCCATTGTAGGAGGTGAACTCGCCGGCGATCAGAACCTTGCCGTCCGACTGCGGAGCCACCGCGCGAACCACACCGTCGGCGCCCAATCCGGGAAAGAACGAGGTATCGAGCGATCCATTCGTGAAGATGCGCGCCAATCGGTTTCGCTGGGTGCCGTTGTAAGAGGTAAAAGCGCCGCCAATCACCAGCGTGTTGGTGCTGGATTGCGCAATGCAGGAAATGAAGTCATTGGCCCCAGAGCCCGGGTTGAACGAAGTGTCCAAGGATCCGTTTGTGTTGACGCCCACGATCCTGCTCCGTCCAGACAGGTTGTATGAGAAGAAATCGCCGACGAGAACAGCTTTGTCATTGGCAATCACTGTCGTGGTGAAATTGGTCTCCACCTCGTTGTTGACGTTCGTTATGTAGATCACGTTCGTGAGGTAGTAGGGATTTTTGAGCAACGCCATTCCAAGAACCTGGCCATCCGTGCCCGGATGCACCATCTGCGGAGGCACCGTGTCGAACGGCGGCGCGAGGTCCAGTGCAAAATCAGCATTGTGCCATTGATCCACGGAACCGGCAGGAGGCGTGCGATCATCGAATAGGATCGTCACCGTGGCTTCGCAGATCATGCCCGGCTGGAAAACCGCGTTGTCCTCGACCTGGTACAGTTGAATAACGAAATCCTCAGCGAACTGCGGAAGATCTTTCTGCCGGATGACAAAATCGATCGGCTGCGCATTGTGGCTTCCATTGCCCGAAGGAAAGCTGACAGTTCCCGAATATTCAGGCAGATAAAAGTCGGGGTTTACTCCGGCGCGACCTCCTGCGCTGGCCGGTTCCGGCGTCGCGTAATCTGATCCAGGCTGCAGCGGAAACTCATTGTTCACATTGTCGCTTCCGCCCCGCGTGAGCGGGGATGTGTTGATGCGCCAATTTACCGTCTGAGCCTCCGTGTTGGTTCCCGTTCGGTTGACATAGACCGTGATTGGCAAATCACCGCTCCACCAGTCGCTGGAATCGCGCGTCACCCGATAATGCGCCTTCGTGAAGTTAAATACGGCGTTGGTTGGCTCCAGGGAATAAACGATGTTGGTCACCGCAGGTGTCACCGAGTCGTCCACCATTTCAGCAACGCTCATACCCTTTGGATCGATGTCCGCATCGAGAATCCGAACAATGATCTTGTCAAAAGGTGCTTCAATCCTGGGCGGCGCGACATCGGCGGATTCAAACAGGTCCACCGAGGCATTTGTGAGAATCACAGTGAACACGCGATTTGGATTCGCAACTCCAGAATCAGAACGAATTGGAATCAAGATCGTTTTGCTCATTTCATAGTCGTCAAACACCAGAGACCCCGAAACGGGCGTGTAGTCTGGAAAGACTCCCGATCCGACAGCGGGAATATCCCCATTTCCAAGATCAACCGGGGAACCGTCCATGGTCATATAATCCACGGTGATGCGGCCCGACGCACCCCCAACGCGGGTCACCGTGACGAGAGCTCCGGGAACATTGTAAGTGTAATAGGTGTGACGGGTTGAATTGAATTTTTGAACCGTGTACGTGCCGCTTGGAAGGCCGTCCGCTTCTGTCTCGGCGACCTGATGCAGCAGGTACTCATGCCCCGGAACATTGGAACTAAGCATTGTGGTGAGATTCTCCGAGGCGAACCGCAATACGCCGGAAGACTGATAGGCCCAATTCAGTGAGAAGGACCCTGGGGTGTTCATCCGGAAAGAGAAGCCGCTCGAGGTTGTGATCGTTTTGCTCCCGACAGCGATGTAGTACACTTGGCCTTCGCGAGCATTGAACCGAACGATGCTGGGACCCTGATAGGGCTGATAGATGGTTCGTGGGAAGGCATCTGCTTCGAAAATCTCATTCAGTTCGTCGAACAAATAGACGTTCTGAAAGGTTTCCGTCGGACGGGGATTGCGGAAGTAGTCGTCATTGGCGGCGACCTGAGTCAACGTCGCGAGCGAACTGCCGGTGTAAACAGCCACGACGGTATCGTTCGTCTCAGCCGACGTCAGCGTATCGAACTGGATTTCGCCGCTGATGGGCGCCGTCCAACGGTACCAGACAGTCGCTGATGGGAAGATGCCTGCATGGCTCGGCTCGCCCGGCTC
>CAMLLE010000323.1 GCA_946480555.1 uncultured Verrucomicrobia subdivision 3 bacterium | reverse complement strand
GCATTTTGCGAGTTGTGCCGAAGGTTGTTCGAAGCTGTCGCGGGGCAGAACTACTTCTGCCAGGTGCGCTTCTTATGGCGATGCTGGCGGAGCTTCTTGCGCCGTTTATGTTTATTGATCTTCGCTTTGCGACGTTTTTTGAGTGAACCCATATATTTTTAAAAAGTAACGGGCTAATGGAGTACTGGAGAAACGCGGAAAAGCCAATCGGAAACTTGGGGTGAAACGGCAGGCGGGCGCAGTCTGACATTGCCCCGATGCTCCGTTCACTGAACGGAGGCCAGGCCTGTTCATCGCCAGGCATTGGCAGGGCGGCGGACGAAGTTTGTTGTTTCGTTCCGCCGTGAAGTTCTCGAGGATTCCGCCATGATTTCGAATGTTCTCGCCGGACGAATTGCCGCCATCTTCGGAACGCTTGCCGTTGGATTGGGCGCTTTCGGCGCCCACGGCTTGAAACAGATACTGGAGCAGAACGGCACCGCCGCGATCTGGCAGACGGCGGTGTTTTACCATTTCATTCACGCGGTGATGATGTTTCTCGTCGCCGGGCGAGAACCGTTCGCCAGGGGAGCGTGGATTGGCTTTGCCGCCGGTGTCCTGATTTTCTCGGGATCGCTTTACGTGCTGGCGATCACGAATGTGAAATGGCTGGGCGCGATTACGCCGATCGGCGGGGGGAGTTTCATCATCGGCTGGCTGCTGCTTGCAATGGGAGCGGGGAGAAGCGGGCGGCGGACTTCGAAGGAATAGTCCGAAATCTGGCACGGCGATCCGTGACCGCCGGTCATCCAATTCAAACGGCGGTCAAGGCTGCTGCCCCCAATCAGCCAGCCTTCATCTTCTTCAAATCTTCCGCCAGAAATGCGGCGACGTCTTTGAAACGCGCCACGTTGTCGGGACTCAGGTCCATCAGCGTGCGATGCGCATCGAGACAAGTCTGTGTCACTTCCTCGCGCGAAGGTGAGGCGACCGGGTGATCGTGAGGTTTGGTGGGTTCGGGCAGACAGACGTCGCCCTGCTGCAGCTTGAAGAGGTGCAGCACGCCGAGATTTTCCAACAGGTCGGTGATGCGCGGGTTGGGATTGTACAGTTCGATCGTCCGCGGCTGGTTGTCCGGCTGCGGCGCGTTCACGCGCAATCCGAAGCCGGCCAGCACGCCGAGGAAGGTGCTGTCCATGAGCGTGCATTCGCGCAGGTCGAGGACGAAATAGGTGAACCTTTTCTGAAGCAATTCATTCACGAGCGTCTTGAAATCGATGCTCGAAGTGAAATTGGCCCGCCCGGCGATGCGGATGCAGGCGCACTTTTCCCCGATCGAGACCAACATTTTCGCTGACGACGTGCTCATGGTGCTTCCAAATCTACCTTCCGACAGCTGCCGGGCGCGCTTCGTTGCTTCGGCTCACGATTTGAACGAGCGCCTGCTGCAGCACGAGCGTTTCATCTGTCTGGCTGGAGACGAGACGACGGTTGCACTGCAGCAATAAATCCATTGCGCGGACAAGCTCGGTTTCCGTGTACTGTTTCACTTGGGGCAAGGCTTTGTAAAGAACGTAGGGGTTCAGCGCGAGCGGATTGAAACGCCGGTCGGTTGGCAGCTTCTCGGCCGGCACGCGCTCCAGCTGCGCCTTGAACCGGTTGTAATCCCCGTCCGGCTTCACCCAGCCCTCGCGGATCATTTCCTTCAATAGCAGCAGCGCGCGGACTTTTGAGATCAGACCATACAGCAATCCAATCTCGGACCGCTGCGAATCGAACTTCATCTCCCAAATCTCTTCGTCGAGACAGCGCAACAGCCGCGGCAGATTTCGATCGCCCAGTGCATCGCCCAACGCAAATGCGCGAGCCGTTTTGTTCCGGCTGCAGATGGCAGCCACATCGTCTGCGGTGATCTCCGCGCGATTCCCGACGTAAAGGGAAAGCTTTTCAATTTCGCTGTCGAGCTGGCGGGCATTGGGACCGATGCGTTCGACGAGCTCGGACAATGCTTCGTCGGAAATCTCCTTTTTCCGTTCGCGAAAGGCTTTCCGCGCATGAGCTTCCGCCTGATTTGACCAGTCGCGATCGTTGGCGGACCACGCTGCAAAGGTCTCCACCGTCCCGAGTTTATCCAGCGCCTTGTAGAAAGCTTTCCGCTTGTCCACCTTTCCCGCGCTGAGGATCAGCCGGACAGTTTCCCAGGAAAATACCTTCAGTTCCTGCGCAAGCTCGGCAAGGTTCTCGGTGACGGCGGCGGAACTGGCGGCGCGTTCGTCGCCGAGGAAATTGCAGTCTTTGAGCCAGACAACTTTCGCGCCGCCGAAGAACGGAAGCGTCTGCAGCGCCTCACGGAGCCGGCCCAGAACCTTCAACGCGTCGCTGCTGTTTCCTGCCGTGGCATCGATGATTTCGTGGTCCATGCCCCCAAGTTCGGCGGTCCACTGCTGGAAAGCTTGGCGGGCGCGTTGCTTGACGGCAAAATCATCATCGCCGCAGACGAGCAGGAGAGGTGCGGCGCTCTTGGCGGCGGGAGGCATCGGCTATTCCGGATCCGGTTCGCTGCCGGTTTCGTTGATCCGATCCAGCACTTCGCTCATGTCCTCCACCTGATCGAACAGCGCGCTCGCCACATAAATCGGGCGCTTCTGCGCCGTGGCCAGCGCGAGGCAATCGCTCGGTCGCGCGTCGATCTCGACGAGCTTCTTGGCGACTTCGTTTTGCTGCTTGAGGATGATGCGGGCGAAGTAAGTGGAGTTTTTCAGCTCGGTGATGACGATGCGTTCGACGCTGATATCGAAGCCCTGGAAGATGCGTTGAATGAGGTCGTGCGTCAGAGGGCGTTCCTTGGGGGTGTCGCGGAGGAAATTGCTGATGACCATTCCCATCTGGGGTTCGACGTTGATGACGAAAACCTTTTCGTCATTTCCGACGAACAGAGCGCAGCCGCTGTTGGCTGGCAGAATCCCCCGGATTTGAACCGGAATGACATCATTCTTCATGTAGGAAGTCTATTGCGCAAAAGTGAAAACACAAGCCCGCCACCCCTACGCAGTTGCACGTAGCTTCACTGAATTGAAGTCGCACGAAGTTTCCTCGTTCATTGAACCTGCGCAATCCCGCTTCATACGCACAGGCCATCAAATCGCTATTTGGCCGAATACAAATCGAATAGCCGTCTTTGTGTGCAACGCGCGTTTTTATGTGACGGGATTGCATGTCCCGGGCAGTGGTACATCATGAGTCCATGTTCACAAAAGTCATGGGCGGGCTGGTTCTGGCTGTGCTGGTGGTTGGACTGATCTGGCAGCAGCGGTCACTCCGCAGGATGCATACAGACCTGGTTGAGCTGGCTCAACAGGAACATCAGCCAGTGCATACTCCTGTTGCCTCAGGGGCGGCAACTCATCTGGCCACGTGCACTGCCGCCCAGGCAGAAGTGCGGGCATTGCAGGTTCGCGTAGTCGGGCTGGAGGCACGGGTGCAAGAGCTGACTTTGGCGCTGCAAAGCGAATTCCAGCGGCAACGCGAAGCGGATGCAAACAACCTCACTGCCGGGCCAGTTTCAGCGCGCGAACTCCAGGAGCAGATTCTCGATACAAAGCGCAGCCTGAAAGAGCGGTTCAACACGTTTCGGGCGCTGCTGCGACAAGGACTCGCGGACGCGCATACCACGACCGCCTTTTTGAACGAGGTGATGGCCCAGCACGACGATGAGTTGACGGCGCCACTCTTCAAGGCGCTCGACAATACCGGCAATTTTGCTGCCGCGCCGACTTTGATAAAGGGATTGGAATCGGAGAAAGCGGAGTTGCGAATGCTGGCTCTGGACGCCTTGAGCGAGATGCAGTCTGATGCCACCGTAGTGCAGTGGCTGCAGCATGTGGCCCGCAACGACCCGCAGGAACGTGTCCGCCTCGAGGCGGTGCGGGTGCTGGCACAGGCGGGGAATCAGCCGTGAGGGCAGTTTGACAGCCAAATTGCCGGTGGGGGAAGTTCTTGCATCCTTACGCGGCAGCGACGTGACCCGTCTCTCCGCCTCTTGTCCACCCTGTGGGGAAAGCTCACCGACGACGTGTTGTTCAATGACGCTGCGCCAGATGTCCTCCCGTCGCGCCGCCGTTTGCCAGCGCATTGTCCCAATTGACGACCGCCACTCGAAGGACGGCGGCGAGAAACAATCAATTGCGGACGATTTGGTCGGCCAGTTCTTCCGCTGGGTAAGTCCAAATCTCCGCCAAGGTCGGATGATAATGTGGCATCACAGCCAGTTCCCGAACCGTCATCCGCTTCGCCATCGCGGCGATGATTTCGTGGATCAGTTCGCCCGCCAGCGGTCCCACGCAGCTGCCGCCGATGATCTCGCCTGACTGCGGATCGGCCAGCAGCTTCACGAAGCCGTCCGTCGCATCCATGATCAGCGACTTCCCGTGATCGTTGAATGGATAGGACGCGACGAGGTAAGGGATGTTCCGCACATGCGCGCGCTTCTCGGTCAGGCCCACCGACGCAATTTGTGGATCGGTGAAAACGACTTCGGTCAGGAGCCGGTAATCCATGGCGCGCGATGACCGTGGGTTCGCAATGTTGTGCGCGGCAGTCTCGCCCTGCTGAATCGCGATGTGGACGATCTCATGCAGCCCGGTGCAATCGCCGGCGGCATAGACATGCGGCGCGGTGGTTTGCATGTGCGCGTTGGTTTTGATCCGTCCGTATTCCAGTTTCACACCCGCGTTTTCAAGCCCCAGGTTTTCCACGTTCGGCGAGCGGCCCAGCGCGAAGAAAATCTCATCGGCAAGCGCGCGTTTGGTTTCGCCTCCGTGTTCAAAGGTTACTTCCTTCTGTCCTCCGAGCTGGCGCGCGGAAAGGAGCTTGGTTCCAGTAAACACCGCCGCGCCTTCCCGGCGG
>CAMLLE010000322.1 GCA_946480555.1 uncultured Verrucomicrobia subdivision 3 bacterium | reverse complement strand
CAATGAAAGGGTTTTCGGAAATGACTTTCGGGAATTGCTATAAGCGGGACTCGAAAGCTCCAACTTCCAGCTCCGAGCTTCGAGCTCCGAACTTTCAACTGCCAGACTGAAGACTGAAGACTGAAAACTTCATGATTTCCTGTTCATCCCGCCAGATTTCTGCCGATAGCCAAACCGTCTCTGCTTGTCGCGGATCACTGTTTGATTGGGCGGCAACGGTTTGTGTTTGTTGGACTATGAGTAATATCAGCCGTCGAATTCTGGTCGTGGACGATAATCCCGCGATCCATCAGGATTTCCGCAAAATCCTGGGCGCGAATCAGTCTCAAGGAAAAGATCTGGACGCGACGGAAGCTGCGTTGTTCGGCGACGTGGCGGTGACGCATCATGGCACGGAGTTCGAACTGGACTTTGCATTGCAGGGTGAAGAAGCGCTGGCGATGGTAAAACGGGCGCTGGCCGAAGGCCGCCCGTATTCGCTCGCGTTCATGGATGTGCGGATGCCGCCGGGCTGGGATGGCATTGAGACCACGGCGCGAATCTGGGAGGCAGATCGCCATATTCAAATCGCATTCTGCACGGCGTATTCGGATTACTCGTGGGAAACGATGTCCACCAAGCTTGGCAACCTCGACAGCTTCGTCATTCTCAAGAAGCCGTTTGAAGTGGTGGAGGTTTTGCAGCTGGCGAATGCGTTTACCGCGAAATGGAAGCTGTCCCAGGAAACCCAGCAGCACATGAAACAGCTGGCGGAAAGCGAAGCCCGCTATCAGCTGCTGACAAACGCGCTCCCTGGCATGGTCTGGACCGCGGGTCCGGACGGACTCGTCAATTACGTGAACGAGCAGGCGCTGCGCTTTATTGGAGTTGGCGCAGAACAACTGCTTCAGGCGAACTGGATGCAGTTCGTGCATTCCGACGAACAGGCGGAGGTAAAGCGGCTCTGGTCCGAGAGCGTTGCGACCGGCAGAACTTTTGAATTGGAATACCGCCTCAAGCGGTTCGATGGCGTTTATCGCTGGCAGCTCTCCCGCGCCGAACCGTTGCGAAACAGCCGGAACGAGGTGATTCAATGGGTCGGCACGGTGACCGACATTGAAGATCGCAAACAGGCGGAAGAAGCGTTGCGATCCAGCCAGGCTGAGTTGGAGAAGCGTGTGGCTGAACGCACGGAAGCCCTGGCGCGCGAGCGCGATTTGCTGAACATTCTGATGGATCACGTGCCGGATTCCATCTACTTCAAGGATCCGACCTCCCGTTTCACGCGCATCAATCGTGCGCATGCCCGGTTCCTGGGGCTGGACGATCCGCAGCAGGCGATCGGCAAAACCGATGCAAACTTCCTGCCCTCGCGCGCGACGCGCCAGGCGCTGGTCGATGAGAACCGCATGTTTGCCACCGGCGAGGCGATGATCGATGTGCGCGAGCAGTTTCGGAACAAGAAGGGTGACACGGTCTGGCTCTCTTCGACAAAAGTTCCGTTGCGCGATGCGCAGGGAAATTTCAACGGCCTGGTGGGCGTTTCACGCAACATCACCGAGCGGATGATTTTCGAGGAGAAACTGGCTTACGAACGCGAATTGCTGGCCAAGCTGCTGGAGCATTCGCCGGACTTCATCTATTTCAAGGATCTGGAGTCGCGCTTCCTCCGCTGCAGCCGCACGCTCGCCGAACGGTTTGGCCTCAAGCCCGAGCAGATGGTCGGCAAGAGCGATTTCGATCTCTACGATGCCGAACATGCGAAGGACGCGTTCAACGATGAGCAAAGCATCATCAAGAGCGGCCAGCCATTGATCGGCAAAGTCGAACAGGAAAAGGCGAAGAACGGCCACCGCGTGACGTGGGCGCTCACGACGAAGGTGCCGTTGCGAAATACCGAAGGAAGAATCATCGGAACTTTCGGAATTTCGAAGGACATCTCGGCCATCAAGGAGGCGGAAAACGGCCGTCAGATGATGGAACTCCAATTGCGCCAGTCGCAGAAGCTCGAAGCCATCGGCCAGCTCGCCGCGGGCATCGCGCACGAGATCAACACGCCGACGCAGTACGTCGGAGACAATACCCGCTTTCTCAAGGACGCCTTCGAGAGCATTGTAAAAGTGGTGAATGCTTACGGGGAAATGCTCCAGGCAGCCAAGAACGACGGACTGACGCCAGAACTGGTCAGCCGCGTGGAATCGGCCGTTCAAGCGGGCGATCTGGAATATCTGTTCGACCAGGTGCCTGCCGCCGTCCGTGAAACGCTGGAAGGCGTGGAACGTGTGACCAAGATCGTTCGGGCGATGAAGGAATTCTCACACCCGGGCGGAAAGGAAAAGTCGCCGGCCGATCTGAATCGGGCGATCGAAACGACCGTCACGGTCGCTCGCAATGAATGGAAATACGTTTCCGAGCTCGCGCTGGATTTGGATGCGTCGCTTCCATTGGTGCCCTGCCACATCGGTGAGTTCAACCAGGTGATCCTGAACCTGGTGGTGAATGCGTCCCATGCGATCAGCGATGCCGTGAAACAGAAACCCGGCACCAAGGGCACGATCACCGTGAAAACGCGCCGTGACGGTGAGTGGGTGGAAGTGCGCGTGAGCGATACGGGCACGGGGATTCCGGAAGCGATCCGGCCGAGGATTTTCGAACCGTTCTTCACGACGAAAGACGTGGGCAAAGGTTCCGGGCAAGGTCTGGCGCTGGTTTACGGCAGCATTGTGAAGAAACACGGCGGCATGGTGAATTTCGAAACGGAAGTCGGGCACGGCACCACATTCATTCTGCGCCTGCCGATCATCCCGCCGGCAGACAACAAGAGCAGCGCACCCAGCAGTGCTGCACCCAAGGTTTTGGAGGCACAGGCGGCATGAAGAATTTGCTCTTCGTAGATGATGAGCCGCGCATTCTCCAGGCGCTGCAACGCCAGCTCTACGGCATGCGCAGTGAATGGAAGATGAACTTCGTCGATTCCGGCGCCAAGGCGCTGGACCATCTCGGCGCAGCACCTGCGGATGTGATCGTCAGCGACATGATGATGCCTGGGATGGACGGCGCGCAGCTGCTGACGGAAGTGGCGAAGCGGCATCCGAACACGGTGCGCATCGTGTTGTCTGGCCACGCCGACCGCGAATCGGTGCTTCGGCTCGTTGGCCCGGCGCATCAATATCTTTCAAAGCCCTGTGACGCTGAGGAATTGCGTGGAGCCATCAACCGGGCTTTCGCCTTGCGCGACGTGCTCGCAAACGAGCAGTTGAAGCAGCTGGCAACGCGGCTGCGTTCGCTGCCGACCCTGCCCACGTTGCACGCGCAGCTGACGGAGGAATTGCGCAAGGATGATCCTTCGCTGGAGACCGTGGCGGCAATCATCAGCCGGGACATGGGCATGACCAGCAAGATTCTTCAGCTGGTGAATTCGGCGTTCTTCGGATTGCCGCAGCCGCTGACAAACCCACAGGAAGCGGTGATGTATCTCGGCCTCGCGACCGTCCGCGCACTGGTGCTTTCGATCCAGGTTTTCTCGCAGTTTGATCAACGCATTGTGAAGCACTTCTCGATCGACGCGCTGGCAAAGCACGGCTGGACCACCGGTGTGCTGGCCCGGCGCATCGCGGAGACCGATAAGGTCAGCCTCAAGGTTGCCGATCAATGTTTTCTCGCCGGGATGTTACATGACATCGGGCAGCTCATTCTGGCGACCGGCCTGCCGGATGAGTATGCGCGAGTCCTGGAAGCCGTGACGAACGAGGGTAAACCGCTGGTGGAAGCAGAGCTGGCGCAGTTTGGTGCGACGCATGCCGACGTGGGCGCGTATCTGTTGGGCCTGTGGGGCCTGCCGAATCCCGTGATCGAAGCGGTTGCGCTGCATCATCGGCCATCCGATGCTCCGGTGAAGGCGTTTTCGCCCTTGATCGCGGTTCACGTCGCAAGCGTTTTTGCTCATGAGCAAGGCGGGCAGGGGAAGTTTGCAGATGCGAAAGTGAATGAGGCCTGCCTGGCGGATTGCGGCCTGGCGGATCGCCTGCAATTGTGGCGGGAACATTGTTTTGACGACGGACTCTGATTATGAGCCAAAGAATCCTCTTTGTTGACGACGATCCAAACCTGCTGGCAGCGGTGGAGCGCAGCTTTCGCCGGCGCTTCCAGCTCGACACTGCCGAAGGCGGCGAAGCGGGACTGAAGAAGCTTGCGGAATCGGGTCCCTATGCCGTGGTGGTGTCCGACCGCCAGATGCCGGTGATGGACGGGATACAGTTTCTCTCGCAGGTGCGCCAGCGTGCGCCGGACACCGTGAGAATCATGCTGACGGGTAATGTCGATCTGGAACATGCCGTTCGTGTCGTCAACGAAGGAAATATTTTCCGGTTTCTCATCAAGCCCTGCCCGCAAGACATCCTGACCAAGGCGCTGGAAGACGCGCTCGCGCAATTCCAGCTTGTCAATTCCGAGAAGGATTTGCTGAACAAAACGCTCAGCGGCAGCGTGAAGCTGCTCACAGATATTCTTGCGATGGTGGACGTGCGTTCGTTTGGCCGCACGGAACGGCTGCGCAAGATGATCACGGACATCAGCGAAAAAGTCCCGCTCGGCAACGCATGGGAAGTTCACGTGGCCGCGATGCTGGGACCGATCGGTTACATCACGTTGCCGCCGGAAACGATGCTCAAGGCGCGGTCCGGCCAGGTGCTTTCCAAGGTGGAGGAGCAGCTCGTCACCAACGTGCCGGAGATCGCGGCGCGATTGCTCTCAAACATTCCGCGCCTGGAAGGCGTGGCCAAGATTGCGCATTATCAAAACAAGCGTTTCGATGGAACGGGCTTTCCACCGGATTCCATCAAAGGCGAGGAAATTCCGATCGGCGCCCGGTTGCTGAAGATCCTTTCTGACCTGGCCCAGATGGAAGCG
>CAMLLE010000321.1 GCA_946480555.1 uncultured Verrucomicrobia subdivision 3 bacterium | reverse complement strand
TCAGGTTTTCAACTTGGAGCAGCATGTCAGTCCTTTGACGCGCGCACGTCCAGCGCATCGCGCAAACCGTCACCGAGGAAGTTCAGCGCGAACAACGTCGCCGCCAGCGCCGCGCCCGGATACAGCAGCAGCCACGGATATTCCTCCATCACTTCCGCGCCTTCCTTGATCAGCAAGCCCCAGGAACTCATCGGCGGCTGCACGCCCAAACCGAGGAAGCTGAGGAACGCTTCGAGCAACATCACCGCGGGGATCGTCAGTGTGGTGTAAACAATGATCGGCCCGAGGATGTTCGGAATCATGTGCCGGAAAATGATGCGGCGGCGGCGCAACCCAAGCGCCTGGGCCGCTTCGATGAATTCCTGTTTGCGCAGCGACATCACCTGGCCGCGGACAATGCGCGCCATGGTCAGCCATTCCACCACGCCGATGGCGCCGAAGAGCAGCAGCAGGTTGAACGGAATGCCGAATTGATCCAGCCAGCGGAATTGCGCTTCAAGATCGCGGAAAAAAACCATCAGCAAAATCACGAAGATCGTGAACGGCAGCGAATAGAGAATGTCCACGATGCGCATCATGACGGCGTCGAGCTTGCCGCCCACGAAACCCGCAATCGCGCCCCAGAATACGCCAATCGTGAGCGAAACAAACGTGGCGCAAAGCCCAACCATCAGCGAGACGCGCCCCCCGATGAGCAGCCGCGCAAATTGGTCACGGCCCAGTTTGTCCGTGCCGAGCCAGTGCGCGGCGCTGGGCGGCGTTGGACCGAGCTCCAGGTTTTGCGCGTAATACGTGTTCTCCACGACCATTGGCCCGATGAAGCACGCTATGGCGAGCAGGAAGAGAAACACCGCGCTGGCGACGGCGAGTTTGTTGCGGGCGAGCCGATGCCAGGCGTCGAGCCACAGCGAAGCGCCTTTGTCCGCGCCGAGTTCATCGGGCGGCGTCAGGTTAGGGACTTCAGCAGCGAGCGGCATTTATTCGAACTTCAGTTTCGGGTTCAGCCAGACGAGGACGATATCGACGATCAGGTTCAACACGAGAATCAGCGTGGCGTAGAATAGCACGGTGCCGAGGACCATGGTGTAATCGCGATTGAACGCGGACATCACGAAGAAGCGGCCAAGGCCGGGAATGTTGAAGATGCTCTCCACAACGAACGAACCGGTCAGCAAGCCAGCGACGGCGGGACCGAGGAACGACACGACCGGTAGCAAACCGCCTTTGAGTGCGTGCCGGAGAACGACGCGACCGGTGCTGGCGCCCTTGGCGCGTGCGGTCCGGATGTAATCCTGATTCAGAATCTCCAGCATGCCGCCGCGCGTCAGCCGCGAAACGTAGGCCGCGTAATAGAATCCCAGCGTGAACGCCGGCAGCACGCGATCTTCCGGAAAGAACCAGCCGCCCGGATTGAACCAGCCAAGCTTCAGCCCGAAGTAATTGCTCAGGAGCGGGCCCGTGACAAACGTCGGCACGCAAATGCCAAGCATCGCAATGGCCATCGGAACGTAATCGCTCGCGGTGTTTGGCCGCAGCGACGCGATAAGGCCGGACGTGATCCCAAGCGCGAGCGCGATCAGCAGCGCCAGCCCACCGAGCTGCAGCGAAACGGGAAACGCTTGGGCGATGAGTTCGTTGACGGTGTGCTTGGGATATTTGAACGACGGACCGAGATCACCCTTCAGAAGGTTCTTCATCTGAATCGCGTATTGCTTCCAGAGCGGTTTATCGAGCCCGTAATGCGCCTCCAGTTTGCGGACGATTTCTTCCGGAATCTTCTTGTCCTCATCGAACGGCCCGCCGGGCGCCAGCCGCAGCATGAAGAACGTCACCGTCGCGATCACGAACAGGACCGGGATGAACTGCAGGATTCGTCTGGAAATGAAGCGGAGCATTCAGGGTGAAAATGGGCGGAGCGGCAGCTCCGCCCTACCATGAATCGGTAGGGCTGCGCTGCCGCGCAGCCCCAAATCGCCATTCCCCGCGTTCAGCGGGGAATGAAACGACGGGGATCGCGATTCCAGGTTTGATTGAGCACCGCTGCATTTTCGACGCGCGCGGGACAGAACATCGCTTCGCTTGTTCTGTAGGAATATGGGTCGGAGCGGCAGCTCCACCCTACCACGTAGCGCAGACTTCCAAACCTGCGCTACGACTTCCAGGCTCGTATCGAGTGTCCACCTCATTTCCCGCCCTCCAGATACACGTGCTTCCATTGATGCAGATCGAGAACGTTCGGCAGAAAGTTTCGCACCGCCGTGTGAACCAGCGTCGGGCGCGTGTAGAAATAAATCGGGAGGAACGGAACTTCATCGAGCAGGATAGCCTCGACGCGTTGGAAGATTTCCATGCGCTGCTCGGGATTCGTCGTGCGCGCGGCTTCAGCGATTAACCGATCATATTCCGCATTTGACCAGCCGGTTTCATTGTTGCCGCCATCCGTCACAGCGAGATCGAGAAAACTATTCGGATCGGCGTAATCGCCGCCCCAACCGGCGCGCGCGATCTGGTAATCCAGCTTCTCAGTCGTGCGCAGGAACACCTTCCATTCCTCGTTCCGCAGCGTGACGGGAATGCCCAGTTCCTTGGCCCACATCTGCTGGATCGCTTCAGCAACGGCTTTATGGCCTTCGTGCGTGTTGAAGAGAATGTTGATCGCAGGAAAACCTTTCCCTTCCGGATAACCGGCTTCCGCCAGCAATCGGCGGGCTTCATCAGCGCCACCGGAAAGCCGTGCGCGCGTGGCGTAACCCTGAATTCCCGGCGGCGTGAAGTGAAACGCCGGCACCTGCCCGCCCCGAGTGACCCGTCGCACGATCAGGTCGCGATCAATCGCGAGCGCCAGCGCCTTGCGGACGCGTTTGTCGTTCAATGGTGGTTTCGTGACGTTGATGCGGTAAAAGTAGGTCGTGAGAATCGGTTCGCCGCGATAAACCTCAGGCCAGTTCTTTTTGTAAACCTCGATCTTCATCTGTGGCACATCCTTGCTGATGTGCAGCATGCCGGCGCGGAAGGCCCGCTCCTCCGCGTCCTGGTTTTCCGTCGGGTAAAAATAAATCTCCCGGAGCTTCACATTCGCGGCGTCCCAGTAATTGGCATTTTTCACCACGCGCACGTGACTGTTGATCTTCCATTCCTTGAGCCGGAACGCGCCGTTGCCGACGAAGTTCTCCGGCAGCGACCAGCGGTTTGCGCGATCGGTCACGCTGCCGTGCTTGCGAATCGTGGGCAGATGCACCGGGAACCAGGAGTTGTGCATGATCAACGACAGAAAGTAGGGCGTTGGACTGTGCAGCGTGAGCTGAAGCGTCAAATCGTCCAGCGCCTTCGCGCCAACTTCGCGAAAGTCCGTCAGCTTGCCCAGATTGAAGGCTTCCGCATTTGTCAGCGGGTAAAGCATGTTGGCGTATTTCGCGCCCAGCTCCGGCGTGAGCATGCGTTCGAAGGACGCCACAAAATCGCGCGCCGTGACGGGATCGCCATTGGACCAAACCGAATTGGTGCGCAGGTGAAAGGTGTAAACCGTGCCGTCGGGTGAAACGTCCCAGCGTTCGGCGACGCCAGGGTTGGGCTTCAGATCGCCAGGATTCTCAGTCACGAGCCCTTCGAAGAGCGACATCATGACTTTGTGCTCCGGCTCGCCGGTGGTGACGTGCGGATCGAGATCCTGCGGATCGGTCCCATTGCCGACGTGGAGTATCTGTTCGCGGATGCCGATCTCGACGCGCGTTTCGCGACGGCTGCAGGCGCTCAGGGAAAAAGCCAGGGCAGCCAAACACAGCCAGAAACTGAATCGGCTCGAACGCAACATCGCAGTGCAGCTTGCAGACGCCATCAGGTGACACGCACTAAAAGCACCGTTTTGGTCGGAAAGTCAAATTGTAGGTTTCGTCGAGGCGCGCGGCAGGCGCCAGCGTCTCCGCCATTGCCAACATTTGGGCGCGCGCCTAGGATAATTCTGCCCCGCGTCCCCACGACCGGGCTGGAATGTCCGAATACAAAGTCAAATTCGAGGTCTTTGAAGGCCCGCTCGATTTGCTCCTCTATCTGATCAAGAAGGAGGAAGTGGACATTTATGAGGTCAACCTTACCAGGCTCGCCACGCAGTTCATCGAATACATCGACACGATGCGGATGCTCGACCTGGAGATCGCCGGCGAGTTCCTCGTGATGGCCGCGACTCTGATGTACATCAAGAGCAAGGAACTGCTCCCGGTGGAACAGCAGGTGCAAACCGACAGCGAGGAGGAAGGCGAAGACCCGCGCTGGGAATTGATCCGGCAATTGGTCGAATACAAGAAGTTCAAGGACGCGGCCGCGCAATTGCAGCAGCTCGAGGCGAAGCAGGAAGACATCTTTCCGCGCCAGCCGGGCAAGATCGAATTCGAAGCGGAACCGGTCGCCAGCCAACCCGGAGTTTCAATCTTCGACCTGATCAATGCCGTCAACGCCGTGCTCCAGCGCGTGGCCAAAAAGGACGACGCGAGAGACATCTTCGAAGACAAGTGGAGCGTCAGCGAAAAGATCGAGCACGTGATGACGCTGATCACGACGAAGCCGCGCCTGCGTTTTTCGGAATTGTTTGTCGAGGCCAGCAGCCGGTCGGAGGTCATCTGCACATTCCTCGCATTGCTGGAGTTGATCCGATTGAAACAGCTGGTGTGCGAGCAGCCGGAGAACTTTGGGGAGATTGAAATCACCCGGCGCGCGCCAGCCGAACCGGCTGCGTCACCGGACGCTTCGACTTTGGAACCGGGCGCGGCCGAAACCACCGCCGAACCGGCTTCTCCATCCACCAGCGTGCCTGAAACGGAAACCAAGGCCTGAAGCCATCGCCATCGCGCCCGAACCCACTTTCATCATGGAGCTGAAATTCATTCTCGAAGCGCTGCTGTTT
>CAMLLE010000320.1 GCA_946480555.1 uncultured Verrucomicrobia subdivision 3 bacterium | reverse complement strand
GTGCAGAATCAGCGAGATCTGGTCCGGTCGACAGGAGAGCGATACGGCGTGAGAGCCTTCAACGAAAGCAGCCAAGGCCAAGCAACCCGGAAAAATGCCGACCGCCTGCAAGAATGTGACGAGGCACACCCCCACTGACAGAGCGCGCAACCGAGAGCCTTTCGAACGAGAATTCATTTGGCCGGTTGTGTATGGGCTAGCACACGGTCAGCGCGGCGTCAACCTGCACAGCGGGACCTGCAGGGCGGCTCCTGCAACTGAGCTTCACATCGGCGGCCCGGTTGGAGATCGCAAGTGTGGATGCGCGAACTGTTCCGAATGAACAAACTGTAATCTCCGCACGAGAGGTCTGTTCATCTGCCCGTGGTCTGTTCAGTTGAGAAGGGCGCGCTGACGCGTCCGATGGTCAAATCGAACCTGCAGTTAATGAACGTATGAAACGCAAAACACTCACGGGATTGGTTGTGGCGGGATTGATGATGGGTGGCGCCGCCTTCACGCTGACCGCACAGGTTGGCCCCAGCCAGGGCCGCAACGGCTGCGGCTATGGCGGCCCGCGGAAAACAGAGGAGGAACGCGCCGCACGGCAAGCGGCCTGTCTCGAAAAGAACGGCGGCATCTGTCCGAATGGTGGACCTCAAACCAACTGTCCGGCTGGCGGGATGGGCCGAGGCAAAGGACCAGGCAAAGGTTGGAGGCATGGACTGCGCGATGGAACGGGCCCGCGCAGCGCCAGCGGAGCATGCCCGCTGAATCAGACGCAAACGCAAAAATAGGCGCTCATCCAGGTGGCGATTCGGGTGGGGATCACATGTCACCCGAATTCGCCTGGCCCCAGTGGAAGCCGGCTGGGTTTCGCCATGTCAGAGCTCAACCTTTCAGGTCTGGACGTGCTGCTCGTGGAGGACGACCCGATGCTGCGCAAACGGGAAGCCGCTGTGCTCGAACACTTGGGCGCTGAAGTGAGCAGCGCGGAAACCGTCGCAGCAGCGCGACGATTGATCGCAGCCACGACATTCGAATTTGCAGTGCTGGATGTGAACCTGCCCGATGGTCTCGGCACAGACTTGCTGAAGGACAAGCTGCTCGGACCGGAAACGTCGGTGATCGTTGTGACGGCTCATGGAGCGGTTGCGGGCGCGGTCGAAGCCATGCGACTGGGCGCGGCGGATTACCTGGTGAAGCCGTTCGAGACGGAGGAGTTGCCGCTGGTGCTGGAACGCGCGCGGCGCGCGCGGCAATCGGCGCGAGTTGAAGAGCACCGGCGCATGGATCGCACCAAGGAAGGATTCTTCTTTGGCGACGCGCTCAAGCCGCTGGAAGCGCAGTTGGAAAAGATTCTCGCTGCCGATCAACGGATGTCCGGTGCTTTGTCTCCCGTGCTGATTCAAGGTGAAACCGGCACGGGAAAAACCGCACTCGCCCGCTGGATTCACGAACACGGACCACGCGCAACTGCCGAGTTGATTGAGGTCAACTGTTCCGCGCTGGCCGAAACACTTGCGGAATCCGAATTGTTCGGCCATGAACGCGGCGCATTCACTGACGCGCGGACCATGCGGATGGGGCTGTTCGAGGCGGCACAGGGCGGGACGCTGTTTCTCGACGAACTGCCCAGTCTGTCCCTCGGTTTGCAGGCCAAGGTGCTCACGGCCATTGAGGATCGAAAGATCCGCCGAGTAGGCGGAAACAAGGCGATTCCCGTGGACACGCGCATCATCGCCGCAACGCAGCACGATTTGAAGGAGCGCGCGGCGCAAGGCTTGTTCCGTGAGGATTTGCTCCATCGCCTTGATCTCTTTCGCGTCCTCATTCCGCCGTTACGCGACCGCGGAGAGGACATTGTGAAGCTGGCCGGGTGGTTTCTGCGCCAGCTTACGCACAAGCATCGTCTGGCCGCGCGGCAGCTTTCTGCCACAGGCCGGATGCGCCTCCTGTCCTATCACTGGCCGGGCAACGTCCGCGAACTCTCGCATGAGCTTGAACGCGCCCTGGTGTTCGAAGACGGCGAGGAACTGAACTTCGCGCAATTGCCCGGAAGCCTCTCCGCGCTGCCGAGCAATCAACCAGAGTGGCTCAAGCCGGGCTTCAGCCTGCCCGATTCCGGCTTCTCGCTCGAAGAAGCGATCAATCGTTTCATGCACCTCGCCCTCGCTCAGTCGGAGGGAAACGTGTCCGCCGCGGCGCGCCTGCTCGGTGTGCCGCGCGATTTCGTCCGTTACCGACTTGGACTGAAAACCAAAAAACCCGATGGGAACTAGAGACCAGCTCATTTCGGCACGAGCGCGAAAAGCTGGGAATGCATTCCCAGTTCGCACGAGGCGGACTTCTGTCGCTTCGACGAAACGCTTCAATTCCGCCTGCTTTTCAATGGTTCTCGCCGCATCCGAAGCCATGGCACAGCCCGTGCAAGAGTGAGTGGCAGACGGACGGCAAATCGGACGCTGCCCGCCCGCAACGCAAATCAAAAACAAAACACGATATGAAAAGAATCCTTTCACTCATGGCGGGTGTGGTCCTGACCTCGGGACTGGCACTCGGTCAAAACGCTCCAGGTTCGGGGTCGTCCAGCAATTACAACAACCACTCCTGGAGCAATTACGTCAATAACAGCTACAACTATCTCTGGGGCACGAATTGCCTCACGCTCACCAACGTGCCCACGGCGTGGAGCAATCAGTTCTCACACAGCCACGCGGGCCAGTCGCAGGCCGGCGGCGGCGGACAAGTGCAGAGCCGGTTCGGCAAGACCGAATTGCCAGCCGACGTGCAAACCATCGTCCAGCAATTCCAGCAGGATCGCACCCGGCTGATGAGCCAGCTCAAGACCTGCTCCGACGAACAACGCCAGGAGACCCTCCAGGAAATGGAGCAACTGCGAACGCAATTGCGCGACCAGATCTGCAAGGTACGTGAGGATGCGCGCCAGCAGGCCGAACAGATGCGCAATCGGTTCGGGAACAATCGCGACCGCATTCTGGACCAAGGTGCGGGCAATGGCGGCACGGGACGCGACCGTTGAAACCCGGGTGGAAGGGCCATCAGCCTGGAACTGTCCAGTGACCTCTTTCCACTCTTCAGCATCAGGCGGTTTCAGAGCCGCCTGATGAATGCGTTGTGAGGCGACGAACCAAATCTCATGCGTGGCCCAGGGCGATCAGTTTACTCGGCGTGATCGTCCTGCTTTCCCGCCTGAGCGTCATGGCGGAGGGCGAGAACGTGTTCAATCAGGATGACTTCAAGATTCCGTTGTGGAACTACTCAACCGAGCTGCGTGGTGGGTTCGGCTACAAGGATAACGTGCTGCTCAGCCGCACAAATGCACAGGGCAGCGCGTTCTGGATGTCCGGGGCGGAGGCAATGATCTTTCGCCTGCCGACGCACGGCTGGCATTTCCACTTCTTCACCGACGCCAGCGACGTTCGCTACTTCGATTCGCCATCCGTGGACAACGAACAGACGGCGATTGCCTCCGCGCAGCTTGGAAAGGATTTGGGGCACGGCTGGAAATCCACGCTCGGGTTGAACTATCTCTTTCAGAACCAGGTCTTCGATTTCTCCGACGTTTACACCAATCAAAGCAGCGTCGGGCAGATCGTTGGCCACACACTCGCGCCGCGATGGGCTGCGCGCAAAGCCATGGGACAGCTGTGGATTGAAGGCGAGTTCAGCGGGACGCGACAGTGGCTTGAGGAGCCGCTCGACGGTTACTGGCAATTCGGTCCGCGGGCCGCGATTGGCTGCGGCTGGGGACACGGATCGGAACTGACCTTTTCCTATCAATACTCGCGGCTCGATTACAACTCGCGCGATCAGGTGGACGCATCGGGCGGCACGCTCACCAACACCGCGCTGGCGTTGAGTTCGCACGCGACCGAGCTGTCGCTAACGCATTTCTGGGACGAAAACCGGCGCTGGCAAACGATCGCGTGCCTGGTTTACGAAGCGAATCGCCACAACGGTTCGGGCTTCTACGATTACGACCATTACCGCGTGTCGCAACAGATCCGTTACCGGGACGAGCGGTGGGAAATCACTGCCCGGGCTCGGTTGGGCCACTTCGACTATTCGACCCAGACCGTCAGCGACCCGAACAAGGCATCGCGCCGGAAGACGATGTTGAATCTGTCGCTTAGGGCCGAATGCAAGCTGGCGAAGCATTTCAAGGTGCATGCGAGCTATCTTTGGGACCGCTCAGTCTCGAATCTCGATTTCGACGATTACACCGCCAGCACGGTCCTTGGAGGACTGGCGCTGACATTCTGAGAGCCTGTTTGAAAACCTCGGGAACGGAGTGCGCCCGTCCTCGGACTGAGCACGGTCGCAATCCCAGCAGGCGGGGATCTGGATGCCAGCGCGGGTTTTTCAGACAGGATATGAAATTATGGAAGAATGAACGCGAATGCTCGAGATTCATTGACCCGCAAAGACACGAGCTCTCTTGAGGAGCGATTGATCCGGTCACAATCCGTGGCCTGGGCAGCCTGGGCGCTGGCGATGCTGGTTCTTGCGCTCACCGTGGCGGCCGGTGCCCTGCATCTGCGCGCGCATTTGCGCGAACATCTGGCGCAACGCGATGGTGACATTCTCGCCGCAGTTGCATTGGCCCGGCAATACGCCAACGGAAGCGGCTCGAATCTCACACAGCGTCTGGCCAATCCAGCCGATCAACTCGCGCTCGCGCTGGAAATCTCGCAGATCAAGAACGGCGTACTCGGCGTGCGATTATTTGATCGGGAGGGTCGGTTCGAGACCGGTTTTCCGCCTGCACTCCTCGACGCCAACCTCCCGGCGAATGATCTGCCGGCGCTGCGGGCACTTCAGCCCGTGAGCCGTTTTCATGAGCGGGCGAACCTGGGCGACTATTTCCTCCTCGAGCTGGAGCATGGTTCGCCCACATCACGTGCACC
>CAMLLE010000319.1 GCA_946480555.1 uncultured Verrucomicrobia subdivision 3 bacterium | reverse complement strand
AGGTGATGCACACCGAGTTGGACGACTTCGGAAAATTGGAACGCGCCGGCCGCGTGCTGCATCGGTTTCGGGTTGGCGACTACCGCGTCTATTTCGAACGTCACGATTTGGGCGTCGTAGTGCACCGGATTTTGAATCGCCACACGCTGAAGGATTTTCTCTTTCGCTCCGGTTTGAAGATGGAGGAGGACGAAGCCCTGCAGCAGAATCCGAAGTTCTGGGAGATGATCGAAGCCGCGAAGACTGCGGCAAAGGCGTAATCCTGGCAGGGTGGAACGAGTGCGGCGCGGGTCGTTGACGACAAATCCGCGCCGCGGCGATCGGGGTTCCGCCGCGTTACGTTATCCTCCCAACGTAGTTGGATCTGTCACGTCACCTTTGTTGAAGTCCACGTATTCCTCGGTCAGATCGGCGGCGTACATGACGGCTTCGGCTTGGCCGACGTTCAGGCGGATGTGAAGTTCGAATTCCTTTGGCGCAACCAATGCGCACAGTTCCGTGAACGTGACGGCGGTCGGCTGACCTTGCTTCAAGCTCCAGACAATCTTCCGGCTTTCAGGCGCGCTGTAGCCAATGTCGATCCTTTCCTCAACGACCTTCGCGGCGCTGTAGCCGATGGCGTCAATGATTCGACCCCAGTTAGGATCGCCACCGTGCCAGCTGGTTTTCACCAAAGCGCTGTTGGCGACCGCACGTGCGGCGGCGTCCGCATCCTGAGTCGTCTTTGCACCGCTGACACGAACGGTGACAACGCGGTGAACCCCTTCACCGTCGCGGACAATTTTCTTCGCCAGTTCCAAACAGACGTGGTTTAAGGCCGCCTGAAATATGGCAAAGTCCTTGGATTTCGGATTTCGGATTTCAGATTTCGGATTCTCGGCGAGGCCATTTGCCAGCACGAGAACGGTGTCGTTCGTGCTCATGTCGCCATCGACGGTGATGCGATTGAAGCTATTCGCGACCGCCTCTTGCAGGGCGGCTTGCAGTGGTTTGGATTCGATTGCCGCGTCGGTGGTGATGAAGCACAGCATCGTTGCGTGCAATCCGCCGTGGGGCAGGGCGGCGGGGCGCGCGCCGGTTGCGCTCATGCCGGGCTGGATCATTCCCGCGCCCTTGCAGATGCCGCCGATGCGGACGGCTTTTCCGCTGAGCTTGAATTCGATGGCGACCTGCTTGGCCTTCGTGTCGCTGGTCATGATGGCTTCCGCGGCATTCGCAGCGTGTTCAACCGACGAGCCGAGTTCCACGCCCGCTTCGATGATTCCCGCGCGGACATTATCCATCGGCATCGTGACGCCGATGCGGCCGGTGGAACCGACAAGCACGGACCCCTTCGGCAAGTTCAAAGCTTCCGCGGTGAAGCGCACCATCTCGCGTGCGTCGGCCATGCCTTGCTTGCCCGTGCAGGCGTTGGCGTTGCCGGAATTCACGACAACAGCCTGCGCGGTTCCTTTCTTCACGCGTTCGACGCAGACCTTCACCGGCGCGGCGCAAACCTGATTCGTGGTGAACATGCCCGCGACGGTTGCGGGCGTTTCCGACACGATTAATGCGAGGTCGCGCTTCTTGCCTTTCTGCGAACCCTTGCCCGTGCCAAGGCGTTTGATGTCGCAAAACACACCCGACGTTTTGAAGCCTTTCGGCGCGATGATGGAACCTTCGACAGCTTTGAACGTTTTTTTCATTTCAATCGGCGCGAGAGTGTGCGCGGTGGCGGGCGATTTCAACTCAAAGTTTGACGGCCTCGATCTCCAGCCGAACCATGCCGACATGCACGCGGCCGGCGGTGTCAACGGGATGCCTGGAAAGGAATCGCTCGACCACGGCGGCGATGAAGGCTTCGCGTTGCGATTCCGGCACGCGCTGCGTGTAAGGTAGCCAGGTGGTGCGGAACCAGCCGGTGAATTTCTCGACGGTGTCGAAGGCCATGTCCTTCGGCGCGAGTTCGATTCGTTGACCGCGAAATCCAAACTGCGGCAGCCAGGCACGATAATCCTCGGGGCTGAAGAAGAAGTATGGCCGCGCAACATTCCGGAAAAATTCCTTCCAACGCTTCAGCCGCATCAGACCCCGCAAAGCGAGGAACACATCCTGTGCGTTGCCTTTGCCGCCGCAGGAAATCACGAGCCGTCCGCCCGGTTTCAGGCACGCCGCGACTCCGCGCAGAACTGCGGGATGATCGTCCACCCAATGCAGCGCGGCATTGGAGAATGCGAGGTCGAAACGCTGCTGCAGTTTGATGTGGCGCGCGTCCATCACGGCGAAGTTTAGATTGGCAGCGGCCGGCCTCGGAAATGCGCGTTGCGCGAACCGAATCATCTCTGCTGACGCATCGATGCCTGTCACCGCGCCTTTCGGAACGGAGCGCGCCAGTTCCGCCGTCACCTTGCCATCTCCGCAACCGATATCGAGAACGGTTTCGTGTCCGGTCAACTTCAAGCGCGCAATTAATTCGCGCGCCCATGCCTGTTGCGAAGCAGAATTTGCGGCGTAGTCGCCGGGATTCCAGGTAACGGCGGGTTTGTGTTCGTGAATCGCGGACACGATCGGAACAAGCGGGGGTTGTTTCAAATCAGTCCCGCCGTCTCCGGATAGCCGCAGACGATGTTCATGCTTTGAACGGCCTGGCCGCTGGCACCTTTCACGAGGTTGTCTTCCGCGCTCAGAATCACGAGCCGGCCGGTGCGTGGATCGATGCGCCAGGCGATTTCGCAGACGTTCGTACCGACGACGTTCTTCGTGTCGGGCAATGCTTTACCGTCGAGCAGGCGAACGAAGGGTTCGTTGCTGTAAGCCTTCGCGTAGCAGGCGGCGATTTGCTCGGCGAGCTTCGCGGCCCCGGCTGCGTCGCTGAAATGCTCCGTCGGCGCCGCGTAAATCGTCGTCAGAATCCCGCGGTTCACAGGAATCAAATGCGGCGTGAATTGAATCGTGACCTGCGCGTTGGCGGCGAAGGAAAGTTCCTGTTCGATCTCGGAAAGATGCCGGTGCTTCGGAATTCCGTAAGGCCGCACGCTCTCGTTGCATTCGCAGAACAGGTAATCGAGTTCAGCTTTGCGTCCGGCGCCACTCACGCCGCTCAGCGAATCCGCAATGATTCCGGTGTGCTTGATCAGCCCAGCCTTCAACAGCGGAATCAGCGGAAGCAGAATGCTCGTGGGATAACAGCCGGGCGATGCGATGAGCGAAGCTTTCTTGATTTGATCTCGATAAAACTCCGGCAAGCCATAGATCGCTTTGCTGAGAAGTTCCGGCGCGGGATGGTCGTGCGCGTAGAAGTCTTTGTAAACCTCCGCGCGCCGCAGCCGGAAATCCGCGCTCAGGTCGATCACGATGCAGCCCGCCTGCGTCAATGGAATTGCGTACTCGGCCGCGACTCCATGAGGCAGTGCGAGAAAAACGATATCCGCCTGTTTGGCGAGCAGTTCGGCGTTTGGTTCGCTGAAGCGAAGAGCTTTGGCTCTCGGATGATTCGCAAAGCGCGGGAAGATCTGCGCCAGCGTCTGGCCGGCGTATTGGCGTGATGTGACAGCGGAAAGCTCGGCATGAGGATGGTTCAACAACAACCGCACGAGTTCTTCGCCGGAGTAACCGGAGGCGCCGACGATGGCAACTTTCTTGTTCATTCGCGCTACTCAATACGGTCTGGCGGCCCTCTTTTCAAACACGGATATGCAAACCTGACGGAGTTGAAACATGTCGAACCTTCAAAACAAGCGTGGCTTGTGGGCAAAACGGAACTGAACAGAAGGCAACGAAGGAGAGCGCCGTGAGAGAATTGGGGGCGCAACGTCTTCTCCGCACTTCGCTCCCATGGATTCCTTCCGTGAAAGTTGAAGCTGAAAACAAAAAACCCCGCTGACACTCTGCCAGCGGGGTTTTGGAGATTGAGCGATTAACGCTTGCTGAACTGGAAGCGCTTGCGGGCGCCGGGTTGGCCGTATTTCTTGCGTTCCTTCATGCGAGGATCGCGGGTGAGCAGGCCTTCCGCTTTGAGCGGAGCGCGGAAATTCGGATCCGCGAGCAGCAACGCGCGGGCGATGCCGTGGCGAACGGCGCCAGCCTGGCCCTGAGGGCCGCCGCCGGTGACGTTCACTTTGATGTCAAACTTGTCAGCCGTGCCGGTCACTGCGAGCGGCTGGGTGACGGTTCCGCGCTGGGTGTCCACCGGGAAATAGGTTTCGAAGGCGCGGCCATTGACGGTGATCTTGCCGCTGCCGGCAGCGAGACGGACGCGGGCGATGGATGTCTTGCGGCGGCCGGTGCCGAGGAATTCGTTCTTGGATTCAGCCATAACAGGAGATTACTTGGCGATTGTCAAAGGGGCAGGCTGTTGGGCCTGATGATTGTGCTGCGGGCCTTTGAAGACTTTCAGTTTGGTGAGGAGCTGGCGTCCGAGGCGGTTCTTGGGAATCATGCCGCGGACCGCGCGATGAATGAGCATTTCCGGATTGCGTTCGCGGAGCTGGGCAACGGTGGTGTACTTCTCGCCACCTTTCCAACCGGAATACGTCATGTATTCCTTGTCGGTTTCTTTCTTGCCGGTGACGCGGACTTTTTCCGCGTTGATCACGACGACAAAGTCGCCGGCATCGAGGTGCGGTGTGAAGACCGCCTTGTTTTTACCGCGCAGGACATCCGCGACCTTGGCCGCCAGACGGCCCAAGACCACGCCGTCGGCATCAATCACGTGCCACTTGCGCTGATCCAAATTCACTTTCGGCAAATGCGTTTTCATCAAAGTCCCAATCAAAAAGGAGCGCAGAAATTACCAAAGGGGAACCTCAAGTCAATAGGGTTTTCCGAAGCAAACCCGGTTTCGTCATTTTTCTACTTGTCACCGGGCGCGCACGGGCTTCGCGGCCGTTGCCCAATTGTGTGTTAGCGATCCGCCATGTTGCGTGCTCCAAATTGAGGCA
>CAMLLE010000318.1 GCA_946480555.1 uncultured Verrucomicrobia subdivision 3 bacterium | reverse complement strand
TGAAGGACGGCAAACGCGAGGTGTTCCTCCGCCGGTTCCTGGATGGAAAAATCACCAGCACGGAAACCGCAGAACTCCCGGTTGGCGAAGTCATCCTGAGCATCAAAGCCCAGCCGCTGAGCTACGAGTTCTTTTACCAGGCGGCCGGGGGCAGCGAGAAGAGCCTGGGCACAGCGCGCACGCGGGATCTCTCGACCGAAACCCTCACCGCTCAACCCGGCGCCGCGTTCAACTTCACCGGCGTCTTCATCGGCCTTTACGCCACCGGCAATGGCGAGCGCAGCAGCGTGCCGGCGGACTTCGACTGGTTCGAATATCAGCCGCAGGACAATCGCTGAACCTTGCCCAATCCATTCAACGCCATCCAATCAAACATCGTGATTCCCATGAAGAACCTGTTCCGTTCAATTGCCATCGCGGCCGCCACCGTTTCATTCACTGGCTGCCAAACCGCCCATGAACAACCAGCCAGCACAGCGGCTCCCACAGCTGCTCCTGCCGCGATGACGCCCGCAGCGAAGCCAGCATTCGCCGCGGTGCGCATCAAGGCCGGTGCCTTCTCACCGGTCACCGACTCGAACGGCAACGTCTGGCTGGCGGACCAGGGTTTTGCGGATGGCGATGTGATCGAACGGCCGGAGTTGCCGATCGAGAACACCAAGGATCCTGCGATCTATCGCGCGGAACGTTATTCGATGACGAAATTCGAACGGGCGCTGCCGAACGGAAACTACATCGTGAAACTTCATTTTGCGGAAACGTTCGAAGGCATTTCGGGCGCCGGCGAGCGCGTGTTCTCATTCAATGTTGAGGGCAGGGAGTTCAAGGATTTTGACGTTTGGGCAAAGAGTGGCGGTGCATTGCGCGCGTACGTTGAAACCGTGCCGGTCACCATCACGGACGGCAAACTCGACATTGCGTTCACCCCCGGCGTGGAGAATCCCCAAATCAACGGAATTGAGATCCTGCCCGGATCATAGGCCGTCATCACACCAGTCATCTTGGAACCGCCGATGAATGCAAGCTTCAGCCCGCTGGGCACCGTTCTATCCAGACTCCCGCGCGGCGGGCGACCATTCACCCGGTCTCAGGCTTGTTCCGCGCGGAGAATTCATTCACTCCGCGCGGTATCTTTCTGGGTGATCGCCATTCTTTGTCTGCCGTCAGCTCACGCGCTCACCACGAGTTCGTTCGTCGGCACCCGGCCTGGAAACGGCAGTTTCGCCATTGTCGCCAAGGGGCAGGCGCCCGCGATTGTGGTCGATGCCGACGATTGGGCGGGCGTGCGGCGCGTGGCGATGGATTTGCAGAAAGACATCCAACGCGTGTCCGGTGCGAATGCGCAGTTGATTCACGATTCGAAACTCGCGGGCAAGGAGGCGATCTTGATCGGCACCCTCGGCCGCAGCGGAATCATCGATCAACTCGTGCGCGAAAAGAAGATCGACGTGAGCGGCGTCGCCGGGAAATGGGAAGCGGCGTTGATCCAGGTGGTGGATACTCCCTTGCCCGGACTGGATCGCGCGCTCGTAATTGCCGGCAGCGACAAGCGTGGAACGATCTACGGCGTGTACGATCTCTCCGAACAATTGGGAGTTTCGCCATGGCACTGGTGGGCGGACGTTCCGCCCAAGCAACACAAGCAATTGTTCGTTTCAGCGGGCCGGCACGTGCTGGGATCGCCTGGCGTGAAGTATCGCGGCATTTTCATCAATGACGAAGGGCCGGCGCTGATGACCTGGGCGCGGAAGAAATACGGCGAGTTGAATCACGGGATGTACACGAACGTGTTCGAGCTGATCCTCCGCTGCAAAGGCAATTACCTATGGCCCGCCATGTGGGATAATTCATTCGCCACGGACGATCCGTTGAACGCCAGGCTTGCCGACGAGTACGGCGTGGTCATCAGCACGTCGCATCACGAGCCGATGATGCGTGCCTGGAAGGAATGGCGTGCCTCCGGCAACGGCCCGCACACTTGGGACTATTCCAAGAACGACGCCAAGCTTCGGGAGTTCTGGGCCGAGGGATTGCGGCGAACCAAGGATTACGAAAAGGTCATCACGCTTGGCATGCGCGGCGACGGCGATGAGCCAATGAGCGAGAACGAGAGCGTCGCGCTGCTGGAACGGATCGTTGCCGACCAGCGAAAAATGATTGGCGAGATCATCGATCCCAACCTGGAACGGGTTCCGCAGGTCTGGGCGCTCTACAAGGAAGTGCAGGGTTACTACGAACGTGGCATGCGTGTGCCGGACGATGTGATTCTCCTCTGGTGCGACGACAATTGGGGCAACATTCGCCGGCTGCCCACGGCGGAAGAACGGAAGCGTTCGGGTGGCGCTGGAATTTATTATCACTTCGACTACGTGGGCGGACCGCGGAATTACAAGTGGATCAACACCGTGCCGCTGCCGAAAGTTTGGGAACAGATGAATCTGGCGTGGCATTACGGCGCGACAAATCTCTGGATCGTGAACGTCGGCGACATCAAGCCGGAGGAAGTGCCCTTGGAGTTCTTCCTCAGCATGGCGTGGAATCCGAACGCTTGGACCAAGGATAATCTCGACGATTACCTGCACCGCTGGGCGGATCGTGAATTTGGGCCGACGCACGCCGCTGACATTGCGGACATCGTCGCGAAATACGCCAAATACAACGGCCGCCGCAAACCCGAGCTGCTCGAGCCGGGGACGTTCAACCTGGAGAACTACGACGAAGCCAATCGCGTGCTGGCAGAGTGGCAGGACATCACGCAACGCGCGGAGAAGATTTACGCGCAGCTGTCGAACGAAGCACGGGATGCCTTCTATCAGCTCGTGCTTTATCCGACGCGCGCCAGTGCCGTCGTGAACGAACTCTACATCTCCGTCGCCAGGAACCGCGCCTTCGCGAAGCAGAACGATCCGCGCGCGAACGAGTTTGCCCGGCGCGCGCGCGAACTCTTCGCTGAAGACCAGAAGATGTCGGACTATTACAACAACGAACTCGCCGGCGGGAAATGGAAACACATGATGGATCAGACCCGCATCGGCTACACCAGCTGGCAGCAGCCGAACCGGAACATCATGCCGCACGTTTCCGAAGTGACGAACAATCCGCCTGCCATCGCGGCATCCACACCGAAACCGGAATCCGCAAACCGCAATCCACCGGCCGGAGTTCCCTCCGGCTTCCGCGGGTTCATCGAACAGGACGGCTACGTTTCGATTGAGGCCGGGCACTTCACCTGGCGGAACGACACTGGGAATGCCCGTTGGGAAGTTCTGCCGGACCACGGCCGCACGCTCTCCGCGATGACGATCTTCCCGGTCACCGCGCCTGGCGTTACGCCGCCGAATAATTCACCGAGTCTGGAATACGAGATCTGGCTTGGCAGCACCGGCGTGGTTGAAGTCACCAGCATTCTCTCGCCCTCCCTGAACTTCGATCCCAGCCGCGGCGTGCGGCTGGCGGTTTCATTCGACGACGCCGCGCCGCAGATCGTGACTGTGGTTCCGAAAGGCTACAATGCCGGCGACGGCAATCGCGATTGGGAAGCTTCGGTCAAGGACAGTGTCCGCAAGGTGAAGTCCCGGCACGCGCTCACGACGGCCGGCGCACACACGTTGAAAATCTGGATGGTTGACCCGGCGGTCGTCCTCCAGAAGATCATGGTGGACTGCGGCGGCTTGAAGCCGAGTTACCTCGGTCCGCCCGAAAGCCTCCGCAGTCCGTGATCTCCGCGGGAGGATCTACTTTCGCAATCGGTAGAACTGCGCGGCCTGGCCTGCGGCGTTGGTGACTGCGAAGTTCGTTCCAATGATGCTGTAGTTGGTGGTCAGCACGCCCCAATTCGTCGTGGACAGGAACTGGTTCGTTTCGAGCACGTAGCCGACTGCATTGCTCGTCCAGGTCAGAAGCACAGCAGCCGGAATGCGTTCGATGTTGAGACGGGGCCGGGGTGGCGGGTTGTGGATGATTTCCTCCACCTTCGCCGCGAAGAAGTTCTGGATGAAGTTTGTGGTGTTCACCGAGGTGATGTTGAACGCGCGTCCGACCAATCCAGCTGCCAGCACCTGCGCTTCCAGGCTCGCCCCAAAGCCGGCGTTGATCAGGTTCGTCAGCGTGGCTTCGGGATCGAAGTTCAGGAAATTTGCGTCCGCCACCGATTGCGACGGATCGCCATATTGATTTCGCATGATGCCCGCGGGGTTGATCAGCAGATTCAGGAACGCGGCGTTCGTGATTACCGCTTGGGCAGTGACGTCAACTTCCGCCTGCCAGGGCGCCGTCAACGGTGTCGGCGGTTCGGTGCCGGTTTGTCCAACCTGCCGGTTCTCCGCGTAATACGGCAGATCGGAATTCTCGTCGGTGACCAGGATCAAATTCTTCCGCGCGTCCGGGCGGAAGGCGATAGGGCCGGAACCTCCGACGTGGGTTCGTTGGACCATGTTCGTTCCGGCCGAGTTGAGCACCATGCGAATCGCCTCGAGACCTGCCTCGGGATTCAGGTTGTGATTGTTGTGAACACCCGGCACCGCACCGCTTACGCTGATCACGTCAAACGTCGCCTCCGTCGTGGCCTGGTCAGTCGTCCAGTCCAGAATCAATTCGGGCGGCCCGCCGAAGAGCACGATCGCGAAGCGCGCGTCAATGCTGGCGGTATTGAGGCTGGTGACGAAACTGCCCAACCCGTTCTTCACCGCCGCAATCTCGCCGCCCATCGAACTGCTGGCATCGATGATGAAAACGAAATCCGCGGCGTGGAACGTGATGTTCGTGGAAGGATTGGAACTGACCGCGACCGCCCAGCGCGAGAATTCGCTGGTGTTTCCGTAGGCATCCGTCGCTGTTGCGGATACATAGCGTCCGGGCAATCCGGACGGGATGACCAGCGAGAACTGCGCCTCGCCCGAAGCTTCGGTGTTTATCTGGGTG
>CAMLLE010000317.1 GCA_946480555.1 uncultured Verrucomicrobia subdivision 3 bacterium | reverse complement strand
GCAAGCCACGCCAGGTCGGCTTCCTTCAAATCGCCCACGGCCAGCAGGCGGATGTCATTCTCCGCCAGCTGGGGTTGCAACTCGTCGCGCCAGCATTGGTAGAGTTCCGCCACCATCTTGCGGACGCGTTGGACGATGGCCTGAAAAGTCTGGGTGGCCGTCCGGCCATCGAACGTGCGCTCCACGATGTCGCTTTCGATCTGCTGTTTCACGCCGGCGACGCGCACTTCGAAGAACTCATCGAGATTCGAGCTGGCGATGCAGAAGAACTTCAGCCGCTCCAGCAACGGCGTGGCTTCATCCCGGGCCTGGTCGAGAACGCGTTGGTTGAACTCGAGCCAGCTGAGCTCGCGATTCAGATAATGATGGGAGTTGGTGGCTGGTGTGCTCACTGATTCAGGTAAAACTAGGCGGTCAGCATGAGACAGGCAACCGCGGCGGCAAAGTTACGATTCGGTTACAAACCGACGCGGCCAATGGTTTGATACAGCTTTTGCCGCCGGATCACGCTTTTCACGTAGTTTCGCGTGCTGGGAAATCCGATCGCTTCCACGAACGCCGTGCTGTTGGTCCGCGCCGCGCCTTTGTTCCAGCGAATCACGTTCCCGCGGCCCGCGTTGTAGTCCGCCAGCGCGAAGGGCACCGGATTGTCCGTATGCCGGTAACGTTTCATCAGCTTGGAGAGATAAAAGGTGGCGGCGAGAATGTTCGTCCTGGGATTCAGGCAGTGCGAATGTTCGAACGCCAGGTTGCCTTCGGCGTCGGCCCATTCCTGCGCGGCGATTTCCTGAATCTGCATCAGGCCCAGTTCACCCGCCGCGCCACGCACGTGCGGTTGAAACCGGCTCTCGCGCCAGACCACGGCGCGAACCAGCGCAGGATCGATCCCATACCTTCTCGCTGCGCTGGCGATCTCCGGATAGAAACGCAGCTCCTGCGATTCCTTGTGCCAGAGCATGAGCGCACCCGCCACCGCGATAAACAGCAGAAGGAACAGGATCGAGCGCCGACGTTTCACATTGGCAATTTATGAATGCGCGGGGCGCGAGGCAAACTTGTTGAATGTCTTCTGTGATCTTCATGCAGCACGTGCGTCTCCGAACGCGGCGCGATCGCCGACGGTTGAAAATGGGAGCGGCGCGCTCGGAAAGACCCGCCCCACCTTTCTGGTTCGAGGTGGACCCGCTCGGTCTGCGAGCGGTTTTCTTCAGGTTAAGTGGTTCACCGCCCCAAGCCGCTCCACGTCCACGCGCTTGACACTGCGCGATGCGGTTTGAACCCTGCGATGGTGATTGCACGTGTCAGCCTCGAGATCGCGTTGCGCCGCGAGTTCGATTACGCCATCCCGCCCGAATTGATCGGGAAGGTGGACGTGGGCAGCCGCGTGCAGGTGCCGTTCGGCGCGCGCAAGGTGCTGGGCTGCGTCACGGCGGTCGCCGAGGAATCGGATGTCACCAAGCTCAAACCGATCATCAAGATCATCGGCGCACAGACGCTCGTGACGCCCAAGGTGCTGAAGCTGGCGCGCTGGATTGCGGATTACTACTGCTGTCCGCCGGAGACCGCGCTGAAGAGCGTGTTGCCGGAAGCCGTGCGCAAGGAAGAAGCCGGCTGGCGCGAACGGCTTTTCGTTCGTGTGCTGCCGGTGAACGGCGAATTGCCGAAACTTCCAAAGCGTCAGCGCGAAGTTTGGAACATTCTCGAAGAACGGCGCGAACTGCCGCTGCAGGAATTGCTGGCTCTCGCTGAAACAACCGCCGCTACGGTTCGCAGCCTTGAGGATAAAGGGCTGATCTCGATTTCATCGCAAATCTCCGAACGCGATCCTTACGCGCGCGAGCATATCCTGCCCACACAACCGCTGGTTTTGAATCCGAGGCAGCTGAAGGCGCTGGAAACCATTTGCGCGGCCATGGACGCTGGTGCTGGCGGCGGAGATGGGGGAACGAAGGTTGAGGATGGAAATACGGATTCATCTGCTGCGCCCGGTTCCAAGAATTTCCTGCTGCACGGTGTCACGGGAAGCGGAAAGACAGAAGTTTACCTTCAAGCGATCGCGCACGCGCTGGAGCGCGGGAAGGGCGCGATCGTCCTGGTGCCGGAAATCTCGCTGACGCCGCAAACGGTGGAGCGTTTCAAGGCGCGTTTCAGTTCCGGCCCGTTGCAGACGCTCGTGGCGGTCCTGCACAGCCATCTTTCGGCGGGCGAACGCCACGACGAATGGCACAAAATCCGGCAGGGCCGCGCACGGATCGTGATCGGCGCGCGCTCGGCGATCTTTGCGCCGGTCGAACCGCTCGGGCTCATCATCGTGGATGAAGAACACGAACACACTTACAAGCAGGAGGAGTCGCCGCGTTATCACGCCCGCGATGTCTCGATCATGCGCGGACAAATGGAGGGCGCCGTGGTGGTGCTCGGGTCGGCCACGCCGTCGCTGGAGAGTTTCTTCAATTGTCGCAAGGGCAAATACACGCTGCTGGAAATGCCGGATCGCGTGGACGACCAGAAGATGCCCTACGTGCGTGTGGTCGATATGCGGCAATCGATCCGGCGCGAGCAGGGCATTCCGATCTTTTCGCCACAGTTGAAAGAAGCCATCACCCAGCGGCTTGAGCGCGGCGAACAGACGATCCTGTTTCTCAATCGCCGAGGTTATTCCACTTCGCTGCAATGCCCGCTCTGCGGTTACGTGGCCGAATGCCCGAATTGCAGCGTGTCGCTTACGTTCCATCGCCGGGATCAACGGTTGCGCTGCCACATCTGCGGGCACGATGCGCCGGTGCCAAGGGCATGCCCGAACGAGCACTGCAAAAACCCGAAGATTCGTTACGCCGGCCTGGGCACGCAAAAAGTGGAAGACACGCTCAGCCGGGCTTTTCCGAACGCCCGCGTCACGCGCATGGATGCGGATACGATGAAACGGAAGGAAGATTACCGGCGCATCCTGGGCGACTTCCGCGCCGGCAAGATCGACATTCTCGTCGGCACGCAAATGATCGCGAAGGGCCTGCATTTTCCCAATGTGACGCTCGTGGGAATTATTTACGCCGACATGGCGCTGCATCAGCCCGATTTCCGCGCTGGCGAACGCACCTTCCAGTTGCTCACGCAGGTTTCCGGCCGCGCCGGGCGCGGGGATATTGAAGGCGAAGTGTTCGTGCAGGCGTTCACGCCGTTTCATCCGGCGATTCAGTACGCGCGGCGGCACGACTTTGTGGGCTTTTACGAACAGGAACTGGATTTTCGGAAACAGCTCGATTATCCGCCGTTCAGCCGCGTGGCGCTGCTGACGTTGAAGGGCCGGAACGAAGACAAGGTGAAGTTCTCGGCGGAGCACATCGGAAAGGAACTCGCCAAACTCAAATCGCCGGTGAATCCCGGCCCGGATGAGAAATCGAAAGACGCGGCCGCCGAATCCGCCAGCGTGTTTCGCGACCTGATCATCGCCGGACCCGCGCCCGCACCGCTGCTGCGCGCGGAGACATTCTACCGTTACCAAATCATGCTGCGCACCCGACGCATGAGCGCTCTGAGCCGTTTCCTGGCAGACCGCATTGCCGCCCTGCCATTGCCCGAGGACCTTACGCTCACCATCGACATTGACCCGGTGGACCTTTCCTGAGCGGTGCATAAAATTCACAGTCGAGTGCACACGTAAAGCGTGGCAGGCGCTTCCCGATTGCTGCTATGAAGGCAGCAACCCTAAATCTGCCAGGCCGTACCAGCCGCCCGCAGGCTGTCTCGCCTGCAACAACCCCAATGAAACACAAAACCATGCAACAACTCTCGGCGGCGGCGATCGTGCTGACGTCAGCAGCCGCAGCTTCGGCGGCATCCTACAGCGGATCGGCCCACGATGGATTCGACTACAGCGTGGGCACCACCATCAACGTGGCCAACGCGTTGAACGGAGGAACGGGATGGAACGGCACCGGCAACCCGGCGCTGCCAAACTCCAGCGTGCCCTGGGGTGTGACGGTTCCCAACAACAACACTGGAAATGGAATCACGGTTGGCGCGGGCAGCCTGTCGTATGGCGCGCTTTCCACCAGTGGCGGAAGGGCGGTGCTGAATGGAACCACCACAACAGCGATCGGGCGCTTGTTCGATCAGAACGTGGATTCGGGAACGTTTTATTTCAGTTTTCTGATGCAGAAGACCGTGGAGACGGAACGGACCTTGAACGTCTCGTTCTTCAGCCATGCTGACGGCACCGGCACGCCCAACGAGCGGTTTGCGATCGGCCAGATCGGCGGCGGCGCCAACGACAGTGACGGCAACTTCGCTGTGCTGGTCAGCAATTCCGGAACGGATAATGGGCTGAAATTTGCGAGCAGCCCGGTCGCTCTGGGACTGAATACCACGCACCTCGTGGTGGGGCGGTTGGACTTCAATGTGAGCGGTGTGACCGACATGCTGTCGCTGTTCATCGATCCTTCGCTGGGGAGCGAACCATTGACCCCCTATATGACCGTGCAGACGGACTTTCAGGTGGTGCGTGGCTTCCGGATGTTCGGGGGTGCAGCTTCCGGCGCGTTCACGCCAGCGGCCGAAGGCGAGTTTGACGAATTCCGGTTCGGGACGGCATGGACCGACGTGACACCGGTGCCGGAGCCTGGAACGTTCGCGCTGATGAGCGGTTGCCTGGCGCTGTGGGCTGTCGGCCGCCGGAAGTAATCAGCATACTTTTCGAGAACCTGCGCCGACAGCTGTCGGCGCAGGTTTTTTGTTTACGGCTTTGATGCTGGATCAGCCATAGCCGCCGTCATCTCCGCGAACAGCAATTCTGGAGACCATTCGTTCCCGATGAAAATCTTCCGCACGCGACCGTCGCGATCGATGACGACAGTTCTGAGGTTGTGATCGAATCCACCACGTTCGTCCCGCCAGAACTTCAATCCCAGTTGTTCGCAGATGGCCGTCAGA
>CAMLLE010000316.1 GCA_946480555.1 uncultured Verrucomicrobia subdivision 3 bacterium | reverse complement strand
AAAACATTAGTCTAAAAACCGCTTCCATTGGTCGGACAAACGGGGAGCACCTCACCCAGCATAGGCGATTACATCGTCAACGCCGGGCTGATTGATTCAATCCCTTCGGGATAAATCGCAAAATCAGCCTTGCGTCGGCCCGGAAGATTTCGGTTTCGTCCTTTTGGCCTTTGGTTTTCGAAGAGGCGGCGGCGGAATTAGGGTGGATTGTTCCGGCGAAACATTCTTTTTGTGCAGACGATCACTCAGCCACTGCCGCTGCCAATAATTCATTCCCGAATGGAAAGGGCTCACGCCAGATATGCTCTGCCTTTCATGCTGATGGCGCAATTTGAAATGTCACCGAACCCAATGCTGTTCTCGTTTTGGAATCCCAACGGGATTCCATCACTCAGCCCGGGGTTGACCCGCAACGCGGGGCTACCCTGGGTCACCGTCCCACAACATTTCATCAACCCTGAAAGGGTTGAATCATCCGCGCCCCCACGCCACACCATTCAACCCCTTCAGGGTTGATGATGTTCGGGGTTCGTGCTCCCAGGGTAGCTCGTGCCTCGCAACCCCGGGCTGAATGATTCAATCCCTTTGGGATTGTTCGCACACCAACCGGCTGCTCTGAATTTCTGTTGGATGGATCGACGACCTGAATCTCCGCATGGATACCGCGGGATTGAATCCACGTCACGTTTCACGCAGCATCCCGCGCATGGGGCAATCACTCGGGAAAATCCTTGTTCACACTGTCTTCTCCACCAAAAATCGGCGGCCTTTTGTCCGCGACAAACCGTGGCGCGACGAATTGCACAAATATCTCGGCGGCATCCTGACCAATCTCCAATGCCAACCGATCATCGTCGGCGGCGTGGAGGATCATGTGCATCTGCTCTGTGCGTTGTCGCGCACGTGCGACGCGGCGGCGATGGTGAAGGAGGTCAAACGCGGTTCGTCGTTGTGGCTGAAAACCAAATCGCCTGACCTCGCGGATTTCGCGTGGTAGAACGGCTACGGCATTTTCTCCATCGGCTTTTCGCAGATCGAATCGGTGTGCGAATACATCGCCGGGCAGGAGGAACATCATCGCAAGGTTTCGTTTCAGGACGAATTCCGGCAACTGCTGCGCCGGTACGAAATCGAATTCGACGAACGGTATATGTGGGATTGATTCAACCCTTTCAGGGTTGATCGCGTTGTCCGATTGGGTTCCCAGGGTAGCCGCTGATGCGACAACCCTGGGCTGAGTGATTGGATCCCGTTGGGATTCCTTGTTTGCAGCCCACGCATCGCGAAGGATGCGCGGCGTGCAGCAAACGCTCACTTCAAATCAAACCGATCCAGATTCATCACCTTCGTCCAGGCAGCGACGAAATCCGTGACGAACTTCCTCTCCGCGTCGGAGCTGCCATAGACTTCGGCGACGGCGCGAAGGATGGAGTTGGAACCGAAGACAAGGTCCACACGCGAGGCGGTCCACTTGGGCTGGCCGGTCTTGCGGTCCGAGCCGAGGAAGGCATTGCCACAGGGCGAGATCTGTTTCCATTCCGTGCCCATGTCGAGCAGGTTGACGAAGAAATCGTTCGTCAATGTCTCGCGGCGGTTCGTGAATACACCGTATGCCTCGCTATTGAAGTTGTTTCCGAGAACGCGCAAGCCGCCGATCAGGACGGTCATCTCGGGTGCGGTCAGCGTGAGCAATTGCGCTTTGTCGATGAGCAACGCCTCGGCGGGCACGGTGAATTTGCCTTTGAGATAATTGCGAAAACCATCGGCAATCGGCTCGAGCACGGCGAAGGATTCCACATCGGTCTGATCCTGCCGCGCATCCATGCGACCCGGCGTGAAAGGCACGGTGACGTCATGGCCCGCCTTCTTTGCGGCCTGCTCGATGCCCACGCCGCCGGCGAGGACGATGAGATCGGCCAGCGAGACTTTCTTGCCGCCGGTCGCGCTCTTGTTGAAGTCGGCCTGAATGCTTTCGAACTTTTGCAGGACGGTCGCGAGCTGCGCCGGTTGATTCACAGCCCAATCCTTCTGCGGGGCGAGACGAATGCGCGCGCCGTTGGCACCGCCCCGCATATCGGAGCCACGGAATGTTGAAGCCGATGCCCACGCCGTGGAGACGAGCTGCGAAACGGAAAGGCCGGAGGCAGCAATCGCGCTCTTGAGTGCGGCGATGTCATTCGCATCCACGAGCGGGTGATCGACCGCAGGGATCGGGTCCTGCCAGATGAGTTCTTCCTTCGGCACCTCCGGCCCGAGATAACGGGCACGCGGTCCCATGTCGCGATGCGTGAGCTTGAACCAGGCGCGGGCAAACGCGCCGGCAAATTGATCCGGGTTTTCCAGGAAGCGACGCGAAATTTTCTCGTAAGCCGGATCGAAGCGCAGGGACAAATCCGTTGTGAGCATCGTTGGCAGATGCTTCTTCGCCGGATTGTGCGCGTCGGGAATGATTTCAGAGGCGTTTTTCGCCACCCATTGCTGCGCGCCAGCCGGGCTCTTGGTGAGTTCCCACTCGAAGCCAAACAAGTGCTGCAGGAAACCAATGCCCCACTTTGTCGGCGTGCTCGTCCAGGTTACTTCCAAGCCGCTCGTGATCGTGTCCGCGCCCTTGCCGGTGCCAAACTTATTGCGCCAGCCAAGTCCCTGCTCTTCGAGCGGCGCGGCTTCCGGATCGGCTTGAACATTCTCGGCCGGGCCTGCGCCGTGGGTTTTGCCAAAGGTATGACCACCGGCAATCAGCGCCACCGTTTCCTCATCATTCATCGCCATGCGTCCGAAGGTGTCGCGGATGTCTTTCGCGGCCTTGATCGGATCGGGATTGCCGTCCGGACCTTCCGGGTTCACGTAGATCAGCCCCATCTGCACCGCGGCAAGCGGGTTTTCGAGATCCCGCGTGTGCGGAACCTGACTGTCGTCATCCTTCACCAGCGTGCTGTGCGGGTCATCGACGCCGGGCGAACCTTGCGAATAGCGGATGTCGCCGCCGAGCCATTTCCTTTCACTGCCCCAGTAAACATCCTGGTCCGGCTCCCAGGTGTCCGGGCGTCCGCCGGCAAACCCGAACGTTTTGAACCCCATCGTTTCGAGCGCGACATTTCCGGCGAGAATCATCAGGTCAGCCCAGGAAATCTTCCGCCCGTATTTCTGTTTGATCGGCCAGAGAAGGCGGCGCGCTTTGTCGAGACTGACGTTGTCCGGCCAGCTGTTGAGCGGAGCAAACCGTTGCTGGCCTCGCCCGCCACCGCCACGTCCGTCGCCCGTGCGGTAAGTGCCGGCACTGTGCCACGCCATGCGGATGAACAGCGGGCCGTAATGCCCGAAGTCCGCGGGCCACCATTCCTGAGAATCGGTCATCAGCGCGGCGAGATCCTTCTTCAGTGCCGCGTAATCGAGGCTCTGGAATTCCTTCGCGTAATCGAACTCCTCGCCCATCGGATTCGACTTCGAGGAATGCTGGTGCAGCAGTTCGACCTTGAGGCGGTTCGGCCACCAGTCCTGGTTGGTGGTTCCGCCGCCGGAGGCGTGATGCGCCTTGCTGCCGTTGCCGTTGGTTGCGTGAAAGGGGCACTTGGATTCAGTGGACATGTTGTGTATCGCGTATTGTTAAATTCAGAACCGATAAGACCACGGATTGCCGACAGGCGGAAATACTTTCTGCCTCTGATTACGATAGGCGTTGCCTATAGGTCAGGTGGGTCCGAAAAAAAGTTGAGAAGTCCACCCCGAACCAGTTCCCAACTCTTCGCCCCGTGGATGCCGGCTGCCTTCCCTGCCGCAGGTCGAAGCGGGGATTCCGAAAAAAATCGGTAAAGAATGTTCCCGGCCTTGCGGTGCACTCATCCAGCGGGTTACAGAAGACCTCCCACCTTGTCTCCGCATCCCGCATCGGATACAAACTCCGCCTCCTCATGAACAACGGCTCAATGCCATCGCGGGACAATGTGCTTCTGGCCGCCACGGGCCTGGTCAAAACGCTCGGCGGAAAACGTGTGGTGGACGGTATTGACCTCGTCTGTCGCGCGGGTGAAGTGCTCGGATTGCTGGGGCCGAATGGCGCGGGCAAAACCACCACGTTGCGCATATGCTATGGATTTCTCCGTCCTGACGCCGGACAGATTCGCATCGCGGGTCATGACCTCGTCGCGGACGGCGACCGCGCGCGGCGTGCGCTCGGGGTTTGCACACAGGATGACACTTACGACAGCGAATTCACCGTGCGCGGCAACCTCGTGCAGACCGGCCGCTATTATCGTCCGCGCCAGCCGGACTTGCCGCGGCGCATCGAGATGCTCCTCGAACGCTTCGGACTGGCGCCGTTCGCCGATCAGAAACCTGAAACCCTTTCCGGCGGATTCAAACGCCGGTTGATGATTGCGCGCGCGGTGGTGCATCAGCCGCAAGTGGTGTTTCTGGATGAGCCGACCACCGGCCTCGATCCGCAGGCGCGCGTGGCTGTGTGGGAATTGATTCACAGCTTACGCGCCGAAGGCATGGGGGTCGTGCTGACCACGCATTACATGGACGAAGCCGAACGGCTGTCGGATCGATTGCAGGTGCTGCAGGCAGGACGCGTTCGCGCTGCGGGATCGCCGCGGGCAGTGCTGGGCGACGTGGTGGGCGAACACGTCGTGCTGGTGGATGGCCGATGTGGCCGGCTGCCCGAAGTGCTTGAATGGTTCAGGCAACGCGGCACCAAAACGGCGCAGTTATTGGATCAATGGCATGTGCCGCTCGATGCGCCCGGGCTCGTAGCCTTCGTGGCGGCATTTCCTGATTTGAAATACGAAGTTCGTCCGCCGACGCTGGACGATCTTTTCCTCGCACTATCTCACGAAACAACGCCATGAACGCTTACTCACCTGCCTTCGACTGGCAAAGCCGCGCCATTCTCGGCCGGCATCTGCGCGTGCATCTGCGCAATTGGTACACGGTCACGCTGCCGCCGGTGTGCGAACC
>CAMLLE010000315.1 GCA_946480555.1 uncultured Verrucomicrobia subdivision 3 bacterium | reverse complement strand
GCCATTTGAGGTGCGGGCCCGGATTCAGAATTGTGCGCCCCTCCACCGGTCGGCCGAAATGTTCGAGCACGCCTTGTTCACCGGGCTCAATGAAAACGACCGTCGTGGAAAGGAACAACACGCCGAGTTGAAGCAACAGCAGCCAGCCGAGCGCCTTTTCGAAGAAGCGGTAAAACCACGTGTCGGAAACTTTGAATCCGAATTGATAATCCAGCGCTTGCGCCGCGGTGGTGATCAATCCCTCCGGCTGGCCCAGCAAGCCAACGACCCGGCTTTCATACAGCGGACGCGCCACCTTGCCGCGAACGCGCGGGCGGTAGATTTCCAGGATCAGATTGAGCAGCGTTTCAAAGGCGACCAACGCCAGCAGCACGGTCAATCCGCGCGCCACATACAAATCCGCCTTGGGAAAACCAGCCTGGACCAGGACCATTCCGACGGCGACCGCGAAACACAGGTACGCGCTCAGCAAAACCCAGCCGGCACTTGGGCGCAGCAACCGGTGATTTTCCAGCCGGGCAATTGTCGCCGCGAATTTCCCAAGCAGGAACAGCACGAGCGCGAAGAGGCCAAACAACGCCAATCCCATCGCAGGCTTGCTGAGGTCGGTGACCAGTTCCGGGCGCCAGAGCCATTTCCAAAGAAAGTAAGCACCCGCCGCTTGCGCGAGGAAGAGCAGCGCGGTGAATCCCGGCACGAAGAAACGTTCAAATTGCTCGCGGGAACGCTGCGCCGGGAAGGTATCCGCCGCCGCTCCTTCAAACAGCGTCGCGCTGCCGCGGTTCTTGGCGATCTCGTCCAGCTCCAGCTTTTCGAGCTGCTCGCGTTCCTCCAGCCGCATCTGGAACCAGCTGATGGCCGCGACCAGCACGCCCATGCCCATGAACGCGGCCGCCAGCTGCCCGGCCAGCGAATGCGTGAGCACCCGCCCCACGGCGAAACCCGCGACCCCGACCAGCAGGAGGATCCCGAAATTGATCAGACCGTTTCTTTTCGTGCTTCGTTCCATTTGTTCAGCCGTTAAATCGTTGAGTGGTGGAAGCGTTGAACCGTTCAAAGGTTTCACGAATCAACGATTCAATCCGGTTGCGATCCAGCATCGTCAACTCAGTTCGCGTTCTTCAAACAGCAACACCGCCAGCGCCAGCGCGGCGCCCACGTATCCCATCACGTAGGTGAACGCTTTCCCGACGTAATCCCAATGAAAGGTGCTCCGGCCCGTTTCCAGCGCGTCCGCGAGCCAGAAAAGCTGCCAATTGGGCGTGACGGTGTAAAGTGCCGACGCCCACCAGACGCCTTGCGCGGCCGGCCGGCCGAACAGGTAATCGGACATGATGCCGAGCAGGAAAAACGCGGAGCAAATCGCCAGCGTCGCGATCACATCGAACCTCGTCGAACAGGCCATCGCAATCGCCGCAAGGATCCAAAGCGCGAACAGAATCAGGATCGCGGCGGGAACCATGTTCCATTCGACATGCGCCTTCTCCCCGAGACTTTGCTGCTGGGAAGTGAATTGAACGATGATGAAAGCCGCGAGCGTGACCGTGAACAGCATGGAAATAAAGGCATCGCCCACAAACGGTCGGCGCAGGAAGAAATTGCTGAACGCGCCGATGCCATACGCCAGCGCCACACCCGCCGCAAAAATCGACAGCGCCTTCACATCGGTTTCGCCATAAGCATCGAACGTCATCCGGCTCGCCACCAGCGCCGCCACGAGGTTCACGTAAGTCATCAACAGCAGCGAGACAGCGATGCCCAGGTATTTCGCGAGAAGGAATTGAGCTCGTCCGACCGGTTTGGAAAGCACGGCCAGCGCAGTGCCCGTTCGGATTTCGCGGCCCAAGGCGGCTGACGCGCTGAGCACCGCGCCGAACAGCCCGGAAAGAAGCATGACCGCGAGCACGCTGTTCTTCACCAGCTTCGGCTCATCCCCGAAAGCGAAGTAGTAGGGCGTGGCCAGGAAAATCTCAAACGCCGCGGAAGCGGTCGTCAGCAGCAGGAAGATCGGCTGTCGAACCAATTCCAGGAATGTGTTTGTTGCGATGGTTACGAACTGTCGCATTCTGGTCAGTCAGGCTGCATAGGTTACGAATGGTCTTTGGTAATGCAAATGGTATTCGGATCGGCCGGGTTGCGCGGGGCGCAACTTGGGGGCGTGTTGCCCAAACAGCAGTTTGGTTGGGAGTAGTTTGAACAGGAGCAGGTGGAAAGGATCTGATGCTGCATGATGGGCATTCATCAGCCGCAGGAAGAACTCTTCAGCTATCGCGTCAACCTCGATCATCGCGTGCGCAAGGATCATCCGCTGCGCCGGGTCGCCGCGGTCATCGACTTCACGTTCGTGCGGGCCGAAGTCGCCCGGTTCTACGGCTGCAACGGCAACGAAGGCGTTGATCCCGTCATCCTGGCCAAACTCATGTTCCTGCTCTTTTTCGATGATGTGCCCAGCGAACGCGAACTCATGGAGCGCCTGCCCGAACGCCTCGATTACCTCTGGTTCCTGGGTTACAACCTGGACGAACAGACCCCCAACCACAGCGTTCTCTCCAAAGCGCGCCGCCGCTGGGGCATTGAAGTCTTCCGGAATATCTTCCTGCGCACCGTGCAACAATGCGTTGAAGCCGGACTGGTGGACGGCAGGAAGCTACATGTCGATTCCAGTCTCATTGACGCCAATGCCTCGAACGATTCCATCCGGCAAAGCTCGCCCGAACTGATTGCCGCCTACAAGCGGGCCGTCGCCGCGCAGGAAACCAAGCTGGAGGAAAGTGTCACCCCGGAGAACTACGTGGCCGTCAACGACACTCACGTTTCCACCACCGATCCGGACGCCGCGCTGGTGAGCCGGCGCGGCAAAGGCAGCCGGCTCACCTATCATCACCATCGCGCGGTGGACGATGCGCACGGAGTCATCACCGCCGTGGAAACCACGGCCGGCAGCATCGCCGAAAACCACAAACTCATGGATCTGGTTCAGCAACACGAAAGCCACACCCTACAGCAGGTGGAGACGGTCGTGGGCGACAGCAAATACGGCACCGCCGAGAACCTCGCCGCGTGTGTGGAAAAGAACATCGCGCCACATTTGGGCCTGTTGTCGGACAAGAGCAAGCAACACAGCGATCGTCGGGATTGTTTCGAACTGGAGCACTTCACCTATGACGCGGCCACCGACACCTATCGGTGTCCTGCTGGACAGACGCTCACCCGGCGCCGCTACCACGAACGGCGGCACACCTATGAATACACCGCCGGCGCCAAAATCTGCAGTCAGTGTTCCTTGCGCGCCCAATGCACCACCGGCAAGGAACGCACCGTGCAACGGCACAAGGCCGCTGCGGCGGTGGAACTGGGCCGCCAGATTGCCCGGAGCACCAGAGCGCGGCGGGATCGGAAACGGCGGCAGCATTTGATGGAAGGCAGCTTTGCGCAGGCCGCCAACGAACACGGGTTCAAGCGATCCCGTTGGCGGCGGCTCTGGCGGCAACAAATCCAAGACTGGCTGATCGCGTCCGTGCAGAACATCAAGACATTGCTGCGGGCCGGGAACCGTCCGGCCATGACCGGCGCGATGGCCCTTACGGCTGGGACGGGGGCTGTTCAGCCGGTTTTTGCTCTGATCATGGCTTGGTTGAACGCATTGATGTTCGCCGGTTCAATTCGGAAAGCGGAATAACCGCTCACACCCTGTTCGTCGTCTTTTCGCGCCGTTCCACTCGCCAGCCTTGAACCTGCGTTTGGGCAACACGCCCCCAAGTTGCGCCCCCACCGATAGAACCCCCTCCTCCGATCTTGACTTGGGTGAACGGGCACATTTCAAATGGAACATAGTCTGGCATATTGTATTTGGATGCGCTTGATCACGACCGTTACCGAAAAGGCCTGGTCAGTAGCAGCGCTCTTGTTAGGCGCATTGTGGCCACTGGCTGTCATAAGAATCGGGATACGGTTCGTCGCTGACTATCTTGCGAACTCCGAATGGCCACACCGACGATAAAACTAATCTGCGCCGCTTCTGGGCATCGAGACAATCAAGCTGAACGAGAGTGAACTCCGTCTTGACTCCCCGACTGCCATCCGATCGTCGCTCAAACTCCGGTTGCCATCGAGCCCGACGAATCTCCAAGCCGCTCCGACCGCAAAACCTCCGGGCGTGGCAGACACAGACGCGGCCCAAAGTGCGATGCGCAGCCAAAGCAAAATACAGCAATGACGGAATACCGACTACAACGAGTCCTGCGATGATGAGTGTGCGTGTCATGCGCCTAACGACCCAAGCTCAGCGACCCGGCTCTCCAGACGGGTGGATTGCAACTGAAGCGCCTCAGCCGGGTTCGCTGCAGCGCCTGGTTAGCCGACTCTCTTGAAAACCAATCTCGCATAAATCGAAACTCCAACTGCTCCGGCGATACCGCCGACGTGTCCTCGAGCAGGTCGCCGAACTGCGTCTCGCCCTCGTCGTCCACCGACATGTTCAGCGAGACCGGGTCGCGGGCCCAGTCGAGGACGTCGCTGACGCGGTCCGCGTTGGAACCGAGCTCGGCGGCGATCTCGGCGGGCTCCGGGTCGCGCCCGTGCTCCCGGTTGAACTCGCGCTGCACACGGCGGATCCGGCCCAGCTCCTCGACGAGGTGGACGGGCAGCCGGATGGTGCGCGACTGGTCCGCTATCGAACGGGTGATGGCCTGACGGATCCACCAGGTGGCGTACGTCGAGAACTTGAAGCCCTTGCGGTAGTCGAACTTCTCCACCGCGCGGACCAGGCCGGCGTTCCCCTCCTGGATCAGGTCGAGCAGGGGCAGGCCACTGCGCGGGTACCGCCGGGCCCCGGCCACGACGAGGCGCAGGTTGGACCGGATGAAGATGTCCTTGGCCCGCTCGCTGTCGGCGACGAGGGCTTCGAGCTCCTCACGGGTGGCGTCCGCCCTGGCCTCCTCCTCGCCGTCGAGGATCTGCTGCGCGA
>CAMLLE010000314.1 GCA_946480555.1 uncultured Verrucomicrobia subdivision 3 bacterium | reverse complement strand
TGGCCGGTGGCTGGTGAAAACATCAGGGACGGCACGTGGCAATTTGAATCTGTGCGAACGGGAACGGCGCTCGAACTGGCGGTGGAAGGTGTGCCTGTCGGAGGGAGAAGGCCGCGAGTTCGTCCCAGCGCAGCGGGCGGAAATTCAGCCACGAATGCGCTGGCAGCTGGCGGCTCGCGTTCCAACAACGCGGCGCGTCCGCCCGGCGGAGGCATGTTCGCCGGAACGGGTGGCGTGATTCCGCCGCAGGATGTTGCTCAAGTCTCGACGAACTGGCCGAGTGGCGACATCCCATTGCGCATGGCGAATTACATGTGCCAGGCGCAGCAGAAGTGGACCATCACCGCCGTGACGAACGCTGGCGGTTATTTTGGATCGCCCTATTTCAAGATCACCGTTGCGGGAACGGGCCGAACCCTGGCCGCAACTGCGGATCGAGAACTCGTGAGCGTTCCCGCATTTACTGGTGCGGATGAACAACTCTGGCGGTTCGATCAACTCACGGATGGCAGCTGGCGCATCACTCCGAAAGCCGTGCCGGGCACGAAAGAAGTGCTGGCGCTTTCAGCCGTCGGAAGCAGCTTCGCAACGCTGTCGAAATTCGATCCTGCAAGCGACAAACAACGCTGGCTGGTCAAGGTGCCTTGAAGGGAAACCCAGTCCCTGCAATGAACTCACTTCGCCGAAGCCTCCGCGCTGTGCGCAACCTGATCATGACGTTGAGTCTCATTTGCGCTCCGCTGCTGGCCGGAGCCGCGGAGTCGAAAATCCGCGTGCTCATTGTGGATGGTTGCAGCAATCACGATTGGAAACTCACGACACGCTGCATCCGGGCTATTCTCGAGCCGACCGGTTTGTTTGAAGTTTCAGTTTCCACTTCGCCCCCCTCCGCGACGGCGCCGGGCTGGGCGGAATGGCGGCCCAAGTTCCGCGATTTCGACGTGGTCATTCAGACTTACAACGATCTCGGCGGCGGCGCTCCCTGGCCAGCGGAAGTGAAGGCGGACTTCGAAGCGTTCGTGCGCAACGGCGGCGGCGTTTACGTGTGGCACGCGGGGAACAATGCATTTGCCAGCTGGCCGGAGTACAACCGGATCATTGGACTGGGCTGGCGTAACAAGGATCACGGAACCGCGATTCGAATCGATGACGAAGGAAAATTAGTCCGGATTCCGACGGGCGAGGGCCGCAACACCGGACATGGCGTGCGGTTCGATGCGCTGGTCGTGCGAATGGGAGAGCATCCGATTCATGCAGGACTCCCGAAGCGTTGGAAGGCGGCGAACATTGAAGTTTACAACTACGCGCGCGGGCCGGCGGAAGCGCTGGAAGTGCTTTCTTACGCGAATGACGAAAGCCAGACGAAGCTGAACTGGCCCATCGAATGGACTGTGAGCTATGGCAAGGGCCGCGTTTACACGTCCACGTTTGGCCACGTCTGGAAAGGCGATGTGCAACCGGTCACCGTTCGCGACGCCGGGGTGCAGACGCTGCTGGTGCGCGCCCTGCAATGGCTGGCGCAGCGGCCCGTGACTCATCCCGTTCCGGCCGATTTCCCATCTGAGCAGGCGACGTCCATTCGGGGCGAACTGAAACTGCCGGATGCGGTGCAATGAAAACGGCGACTCCCTGATGCGGATTTTTTAAACCAACTGAACTCGATGAAAACCTTTTCCAAATGGGCTGTGACAACCGGCGTTCTCCTGGCTGCTTTGATTACGGTTCCGCTCAGCGGCAAATCCGAGCCGGGCGGCAAGGAATTTGGCCCGTCTTTGACGCAGGCGGGAACTTCGGCCAGAGCCGTCAGTCCTGAAGGGTTCATTCAGCGCTGGCTCGTGCTTCAACCGATCCCGGCAAATGGATTGACTGACGGCGTCGTGCGCGCGGCTGTGAAGAAGGAGTATTTCCCAAATCAGCTGACGATGCTTCCATCCAGCGGCGACGTGGTGAATTGCAATGGAACCAATTTGATGTGGCACGCGCTCGACACCGCGCTTTACAACGTGAACCTCTTTCACTTCGCGCGCGCGCTCACGAACCGGACTTCGGACGCCTTGTTCTGGGCGGTGACGGTGATCGAATCGCCGGAGGAACTCTCCGAAGTGCGTCTGGCGATCGGGTCCAATGCCGCTTCTGTTTGGTGGGTGAACAGCGAGGAACTCATCTCCATCTTCGGGGATCGCCAGACAGTGATCGATGACGGCGTTTCCAAAAGGATCACGCTCAAGAAGGGCCCCAACGTGGTGCGCTGCGCGGTTATCAATGGCGGCGGCGCCACTGACTTCTGCGCCCGCTTCCTGGATCGCAACGATCAACCGCTGACGAACCTCACCGTTCGTTTGAACGCCACCAGATAGCCAAACGGTCAATCGCGTCCCGCCTCCCCCGGATGGTGGATGGTCCGCCGGTCTTACGGTGAGCGAGCCGCATGGGCCAGGGCACTCTTTTTCCTCAACTTCGCCCTACGACGTTCATCGTATTGTTCGATGATGGCTCGTTCGGGTTACCTTTCTGTGCTCCATGCTCGGGACCAATTTACGGTCCGGAGCATGCCAACAAAACCAGACAAAAGAACCCTATGAACAAAACCATCACATCCTGTCTCGCGGTGCTCGTCGCGTCAGGAGCGGTATCCACACACGCCGCGAGCATCTTCGCCTCAGATGGCGACGGGAACGTTTACGGCGATGCAGCGGGGCTGGCCATCGACTTCGATTCGAGCAGTGCGGCGCTCGCGGATTGGACCCCGGACCTTGTGGCCGGTCAGACCTATTCGTTGAATTCGGTGTCGGTGCGGTATGGCAGCTCGGAGTTGGTGGCGGACGACAAATATCTCGGTGTTTACACCGGATTCGCGAGCGGCATCCTTTCCGGTTTCCTGGGCACGTCCGCCAATGCGATCGATTTCACTTCGGCAACGGCTGGCAGCTGGCAGCAGTTCAATTTCACCGGACTCAACGTCACGGTTGATTCTACGGCCGGTTCTGGTTCGGGTCTGCTCTACTTCGTTTACCAAACTTCAACGGCAGATCGTTCGGGAATGGGAACGGAAACCACGGTGCAGACGCAACGTTTCAACGGCGAAACCGGAAACATGGCGGCAACGCTTTCAAGCATTCTTGCCTTCGGCACGGCGCAAGCCGCGCGTTCGCCGGAATATCAGGCGACGCTGACGCCGGTTCCTGAACCGACCTCCTTCGCGCTGGCTGGGTTGTCCGCCGCCGCACTGCTCGTGCGCCGTCGCAAATAAATCTGCCCTGAGTTGTTCAGGAGACTCGGATCGATCGCCGCGGGCGGCGCGACTGCCGCAAGGGCGAATACGACGAACGTCGTATGTTTTCACGCGGGGCACGCACCTAGAGTAGAGCCTCCGAAACAGCTGCTGACCGCAAACCGAGAACTCTGTTTGATTGCGCATTTGATAGAGCACCGTTCAGAAAGGTCCGCCGCCCAAATCATTCCTCCAACAACTCTGAGCCAACAAAAAGCAGTCCCAACAACAAAACTATGAAACTACGACGCATAAATATCCGGTCGCTGGCCGTCTGGATCGGAGCGCTTGCCGCAGCGCCCGCCATCGGCCAGACAACCTTCACTTGGACAAATCAGTTCGGTGGCAATATCGCCACGGCCACGAACTGGGATCCCAACGGCCAGCCCAGCGGCGCCACGCAGGACACCGCCCAGTTTGACGGACGCACCACCGGACCGCTGGGTGTGTTTGGCAACGCAACGAGTCTCCCCTCCACTGGCTTCGGATCACAAGGCATCAACCTGGTATTCACGCCCAATCAGGTGAGTTCCGTCACGTTCACGTCGTCCATCGTGGCCGGTTCCGCGGCTTATGGCGTCAAGGACATCGTCATCGACAGTCCTTCGGCTGCGATCACCTTCGGCCAGCCCGGCACGACGGATTATCGCTACAACTTCTTCGGCCGTCCTGCGGCTGCCGTCCACGAGTTCATCAACAACTCCTCGCAACCGGCGACTTTCCACGGCAACGTCCGATGGCAGGCGGGCGGCGGTGTGGCCTATACGCTGAATTTCCAGGGCACCGGCAATTGGCTGGTGAACAATTACCTGGTGAACGACAACAACTCGGGAATGATCATCAATGTCAGCGGCCCGGGAACGACCACGTGGAATCCCAGCGGCTACCTGGGCAACAGCGGCATCGACAGCCCCATCACCCTGAACGGCGGCAAGCTGGTGCTCGTTGCGCCTCATCCCCGCATCAACAGCCAGGCGTGGGTGAACAACGCCACCTTCCAGTTCAACGCCCCCGGCCAGGCGCAGAACCTTTTGGGAGCGATCTCCGGCACGGGCACCAACATCGTCACCGCTGGCACGCTCACTCTGTCATCCAGCCAGAGCACTTACAGCGGCGATACCATCCTCCAGGGTGGCCGGCTCGTTGTGAATGCGGCGGAAGTTCAGGATGTGAGCGGCCCGCTCGGTTTCGGCGGTTTGATTCAATTCAGTGGCGGCACGCTCGTTCACTCGGTGAACAACGTTTTTGACTATTCACCGCGCTTTATCTCCACTGGTGGCCAGTCGTTCAGCATCGATACCGGCGGCCAGAATGTGACTTACACCAACAGCGCGGGCATCGCTGGGGCAGGCAGCACCTTGACGAAAGTGGGTGCGGGCACGCTCACGCTGGCGGGTCCGAGCAGCTATTCCGGACTGACCACGGTCAGCGCTGGACGCCTCGTGTTCCAAGGTTCGAAGACTGGCTCGGGCAACATCACCGTGGCGAACAACGCCGCGCTCGGTGTGGCTGCAACCGGTTCGCAAGTCACCCCGGCAACGCTGACCCTCGGCACCAGCGCGGGAGCTGTGCTGGAATTCAACAGCGTGAACAGCACAATCACGCCATTGATCGCCGCGGGCAACATCGCGGCTGGTGGCAGCGTTCTGGTGAACATCAACGGCGGCACTTTTGTCGCTGGCCAGAGCTATCCGCTGATTT
>CAMLLE010000313.1 GCA_946480555.1 uncultured Verrucomicrobia subdivision 3 bacterium | reverse complement strand
AGTCAAGATTCGCGCCACAGGGTAGGGACAGCGCGCTGCGCTGTCCGCGCTCGCGCCCAGCGAGCGCAAGGAGCTGTGCGGATCACCAAGCGCTCAATTCGTTCCGCCGCTCGCGTTGAGAGGACGGCGCAGCGCGATTGTCCCTACCAGTCATCCGGGCGCGTGACGCGAAAAAAACGCGCGTCACTTTCCGGGTCGAGCGGGAACGTTTCTCCGGTTCCGCTGCCGGAAACATTCGTCATCAGCGTCCATTCAGGATCATTCAACGAGTTCTTGGAAAGCACCTGATAGCTGTGTTCAAGATGACTTTCGAAAGTCAATGCGAGTTGCTGCTCCGTGGCTGTGATCGAAGCTGGAACGGGCACCTCGAGCGCAGCGCCGACCAGCAGCCGGTGATCGTCAAAATAGACCGCGCCCGGAGCGTTGTTCACCTGCCGGTAAACAATCTGGTAGCGCACAAAAGCGGTGCTGGCGGGCGCCACCAGATTGGTCACCGACGCGATGATCGCGCCGTTCGCCGGATTGATCTGATTTGTCACCGTCAGCTTCAACCACGCTCCGGCGGGCGAGTTCGAGCTGACGGGTGAACTGCGATAGAGCGTGAGGATCTCCGAAGCCGCATTGCGAAAGCTGACTTCGACCCACGCCTGATTGCTTTCCGCAATGCGGTCCCCCGCCGGTGTCAGCGTCCAGCCTTGTGCGCGGAAGACGTCTCCCGCGGAGGCCGCAGTATCAGCGTAAGCTCCCGAGAAGTTCTGTCCGCCGGTAAAGCCGCCAAAGAGTTTGAAGGAATTTGTCGCCGTTCGCACCGGCCCGGCGTTGACGCGCTGCAAGCCGGCGTTGCCGATCACGTTTCCATACAAGTTCCAGTTTGCGAGTCCGCCCATCTCGAAGCCTGGATTCGCCAGCGCATTCGTGCTTCCCGTTGGCAAGTTCGTCGGCGCGTAAACGCGGACCCAATCGACGATCATCTGCTGTGGGAAAGTGGTGGTGGCATCCGGATAGCCGGGCCAGTTTCCGCCGACCGCCACGTTTAACAGGAGGAATTGCGGTTGTGTGAACACCCAGGTGCTTCCGTTCGGCAAGCTCGCCGGGCTGGCGCTGAAATACTGCTGGCCGTCAAGGAACCATCGGATCGAGTTCGTCGTCCATTCCACCGCGTAAATGTGGAACGCATCCGCAAACGCGGCGTTATCCGGCAGCGAATAGGATCTCCCGATGCTCGCGCCGCCGGAATAACCCGGGCCATGGATGGTGCCGTAAACATTCGTGGGTTCCTTGCCGATGTTTTCGAGAATGTCGATCTCGCCGCAGTTCGGCCAGTTTACCGATGTGATGTTCGTCCCCAGCATCCAGAACGCCGGCCAGATTCCTTGACCGCGCGGAATTTTGATGCGTGCCTCGATGCGGCCGTAGCGCCACGCGGCCTTCCCCTGCGTCTTCAAGCGGGCCGAAGTGTAATTCGCACCCGAGTAATTCTCTTTGCGCGCCTCGATGATCAGCTGGCCATTCTCGATCCGCGCATTGTTCGTCCGCGACGTGTAATACTGCCATTCGTTGTTGCCCCAGCCGCTGGCGCCGATGTCGTAGGTCCACTTGGCGGAATCGGGCGGGCTGCCGTCCGGCTGGGCGAATTCATCGGACCAAACCAGCGTCCAGCCAACGGCGTTCTGCGCCACGGCGGCGGTGACACAAAACAAGGTGAGGAGTAGGGACGCGAACTTCATGCGACACTGTCGACAGAATGGAATCATGTCCGACCAGCGTTGTCGCGGAATTTCGCGGCGGCTAGCTCCCCAACTGGATAGTTCGACGAGGATCGAGCGGGGATGGAAGTTTCCAAACGCGGAGGAAGCGTATTTAATCCGGGCACACAATGCCGAACGAAGCTCCAGCTGATGCCCGCAAATCCGGTCCGCCACAAACCGCTGGCGCGCTGTCCGCCGCGCCCGGCGCGGACCTGGGCAACGAGCGTTACACGCGCGTCTGGTTCCGCCGGATGTTCATCGCGCTGGGAATCTATTTCATCGCACGCATCTTCGTGCGCATCGACGTGTCCAATACGCCGGAGATGGATGAGGCGGAGCAGCTGATTCACGGGCAGTTTTGGGCGTGGGGTTACGGACCGCAGCCGCCGCTTTACACCTGGATTCAAAAACTGTTCTTCGCGCTTTTCGGCTTTAACCTGTTTTCGCTGGCGGTGCTGAAGCATTTGATTCTGCTTGGAACCTGCGTGGTGACCGCGCTTTCCGGGCGCGAGTTTGCGCAGAATCGCGCCGGAGCGCTCCTCGCCGTTTCGGCGCTGCTCTGCGTGCCGCACTTCGTGTGGTCATCGCAGAACGATCTCACGCATTCGATCCTCGCGGTGTTCTTGGTGGCGGTGACGGTGTGGAATGCCACGCAGCTGCTGCGCAATCGATCGTGGGCAAACTACCTTCTCTTCGGCATTTGCGCCGCCGCGGGCGTTTTGAGCAAATACAATTATGCCGCGTTCCTGATCGTGCTGTTGCTCGCGGCCGGGTCCATCCCAGAAACGCGTCGCCTGTTGTTCAACGTAAGAATGGCAGCCGCGCTGGGAATCGCGTTGCTGCTGCTCGCGCCACACTTGAACTGGATGCGACTTGAACCGGAACTGGCTTTTCGAAAAGTGCGCGGTTTGCATGCAGCGGCGGAGGAATCATTAATCCGAGGATGGTTTCGCGGCTTTACCACGCTGGCCGTTTCGCTCGCCGCGTATGTGGCGCCAATGGCGCTGGTTTGCGGATTGGCGCATGGCCGCTGGCCAAAGCTGAGCGACTTCTGGCCGGGACGTGATTCGTCACTGCCCGTAAAGCTGGCGCAACGAATTGTTGTTTTGAGCGTGATCTTCTTCGTTCTCGCGGGAGTGTTGTTCCAGGCGCGATTCAAGGAACGCTGGATTCATCCCAACCTTTTCGTGCTGCCGCTGTTGCTGGCAGCGGTTCCGGCCAATTGGCCGCGCCTGGTGGTGAAGCGATTCGTGTGTGTCGCCGCGATCGTGGCAACGGTGGTTTTCATGATGCTGCCTGGGCGTGTTTTACTGGCTGCCGTGACCGGCCAGCCGCATCGACAAAATTTCCCGTATGAGGAGTTGCTGGAGAAGGCCTGCGCCGGCCGCATGCGTCCCGACTTGATTCTCGCCTGGCCGCACGCGCTGGGCGGCGCGGCCAAGTTGCGCGATCCAAACGCGCTCGTGGTCACCTCTGCGGACCTGCCGGTTCCGACTGATCGGATCACATCCGCATTGATTGTCTGGGACGCCAGCGAGAAGAGTGAACCGGACGTGCTGAAGCGGTTCGCGGCGAAACTTGGATTCGCCCCCGAGGTGTTTGCTGGAGCTGAATTCGTGGAGCAACCGCTGAAATACGTCCCTAAGCAAACACGCCGGATGGGTTTTGTGTTTGTGGGAGAAGGACGGAGAAACGGCCGTTGATTCGGACTGGCTCGGCTGGCCGGAACCCTGCCGAACGGCAAAGTTCCTATGCTGGCTCGCCAACTTGGACGCACCATTCGGTTCGGATAATGGGGCAAAGCGGCAACTTTGCCATACCTCATTTGACAGCCGGTCCGCTTGGCGCGTGCCGAAGGTTGGAATTTAAACGGCGCGCTCGGAGAGACGCGCCCGACCCAATCAAGCCGCTTTTGAGACGGTCTTCGATTGCAGCGTGTGAATGATGCTTTCGAAGATGAGCTTGCCATCCGCGCAACCGAGGATGGCTTCGCTGGCGCGTTCCGGATGGGGCATCAGGCCAGCGACGTTGCGGCGTTCGTTGCAGATGCCGGCGATGTTGTCGATCGAGCCGTTCGGATTGGCGGTTTCGGTTGGCTCACCTTTCGCTGTTACGTACCGCCAGAGCACCTGATTGTTCGACTTCAGCTTCGCGAGCGTCGCATAGTCCGCAAAATAGCAGCCTTCACCATGCGCGATCGGAACGCACAGGAGCTTGTCCTTCGGAATCTGGCTGGTGAACGGAGAATCGTTCGTGGCCGTCTTTAGGAACACGTTTTCGCAGCGGTACTGAAGCGAGCGATTTCGGATCAACGCGCCCGGCAGCAATCCGGCTTCGCAGAGGATCTGAAATCCATTGCAGATGCCGAGCACCAGGCCCCCATTTGCCGCGAAATTTTGGACCGCCTGCATCACTGGGCTGAATCGGGCGATGGCGCCGGTGCGCAGGTAATCGCCGTAGCTGAATCCGCCGGGAACGAAGACTGCGTCCGCAGCGCCGAGGGAGGCGTCCTTGTGCCAGACGGCGCGGGCGGAGTGGCCGAGGACGTTGCGCAGGACGTGAACGCAATCCTGGTCGCAATTGGAACCGGGGAACTGGAGAACAGCGAAGTTCATTGAATGTGCGATTGATGATTATGATTTACGATTTTCTGCGATGCCTGGCGGACAGCACATCCTAGATCATACATCGGAAATCAAAAAGGCTTTACTCGATCTCGAACCGGTAGTCCTCAATGACCGGATTGCTCAGCAGCTTGTGGCAGGCTTCGTCCACCCATTTCCTGGCGGCTTCGCGGTCTGAGCCGGCGAGTTCGATTTCCATGTATTTGCCGACGTGAACGGCGCCGACGCCTTTGTAGCCCATGTGTTCGAGGGCGGTCTGGACAGTTTTCCCCTGCGGATCGAGGACCGCTTTCTTGGGCGTGACAATAATCTTCGCTTTCATTGTTAACAAAGGCGGGAGCATGGTGGGTCATGCCACGCGTGGACGCGAGAAATTTTTCGGGCCGGTTGAAGCCGCAGGTGTGTGAATCGGGTGAGCCCAACCTTCATTGAATGTTCAGCGTTGAATGTTGAATGTTGAATGTTTGAAGTTCGATCGCGCGCTTCGGGCTGAGAAACCATCTTCCCCGAAAAACAAAACAGGCGGGCCGTTTCCAGCCCGCCTGTTCGTGTAATTTGAAACGAGGATTTATTCCTTGTCTTCGCCCTTGAGCGCTTCGTC
>CAMLLE010000312.1 GCA_946480555.1 uncultured Verrucomicrobia subdivision 3 bacterium | reverse complement strand
AGCAGGTCATCCAGCAGCTGACGGAAGAGCATGTCGAAGCGACGATGCCGGGCGCGGATGACGGCAAGGTGGTGGAAGCCGACGCGCCGCTGATCAAACTGGTGAACCAGTTGATCGTCGATGCGTTCAAGCTGCGCGCTTCGGATATTCATCTGGAGCCGATGGCCAAGACTTTCCGATTGCGATATCGCATCGACGGCGTGCTTCAGGAAATGAAAGCGCCGCCGAAACGCCTGCAGGCGGCGATCATTGCGCGTCTCAAAATTCAGTCGAACATGTCCATCGCGGAGCATCGCATTCCGCAGGACGGCCGTATTCAGACTCAAGTCGGCAACAAGCTGATCGATCTTCGTGTTTCCTGCCTCCCGACGAACCATGGCGAAAGCATCGTCATGCGTATTCTGGACAAGGAAGGATTGAAACTGGGTTTGGCGGAACTGGGCTTCTTCACCGACGACCAGCAGACCTTCGAACGTTTGATCGGTTTGCCGGACGGCATCCTGATGGTGACCGGGCCGACCGGTTCTGGAAAAACCACGACGCTTTATTCCTGCCTCAACTTCATCAACCGCCCTGACCGCAAGATCATCACGGTCGAGGATCCGGTGGAATATATTCTGTCCGGCATCAACCAGGTGCAGGTGAATGAAATCGTCGGCTTGAGTTTCGCGATGGCACTGCGCTCAATCCTTCGCCAGGCGCCCAACGTGGTGATGATCGGTGAAATTCGTGACCTTGAGACAGCATCGATTGCGATCAATGCGTCACTGACTGGTCACTTGGTGTTCTCCACCCTGCACACGAACGATGCTCCGAGCGCGGTGACGCGTTTGATCGACATCGGCGTGAAGCCGTTCCTGGTGGCTTCTTCGACCCGCGCGCTGATGGCGCAACGTCTGGTGCGCAAGGTCTGCAAGCAATGCGCGGCGCCGAGCATGCCGACCGAGGCGGAACTGCGATCGCTGGGCCTGGATGGCGAAGCGATCAAGAACGCGAACTTCATGAAGGGCAAAGGTTGCTCGAACTGCAGCGGCACCGGTTGCCGTGGCCGTTTCGGCATCTTCGAAATCTTCGTGGTAGATGATGAGGCGCGGAAATTGATTTACGAAAAGGTTCCGTCTTCGGTGTTGCGGACCCGCGCCCGGGAAATGGGGATGCGCACGCTGCGCGAGGATGGCATCCGCAAGGTGCTGGCGGGGTTGACCACGCCGGAGGAAGTGATCCGCGCGACGGTGGGCGACACCGATTGATGCGAGGTGGAGGTGTGAGATTCCCAGAATTCGATTCCGCCATTTCGAAGGATTACCCTCCTATCTGTGACACGGAAACGCCCGTGCGCGGTCCAATGGAAAAACTGAGCGATTTAACGATTCAAAAGGCATAACGACTCATGTCCTACTCGATGTCCGATCTGTTGCAGCTGGTGGTTTCTGAAGGAGCCTCCGACCTGCATATCCGCGTTGGTACTCCGCCCACGATCCGTGTCCATGGTATTCTGCATCGAGTGGAAGGCCCGTCGCTGTCGCCTGATGATTCCGAGGAGTTGATGCGCAGCATTACGTCCGACGACCACATCCAGCACGTGCGGGAAAAGGGCGGTGCGGATTTCGCATTTGCGTTTGGCGAGGCAGCCCGTTTCCGCGTCAGCGTATTCAAGGAAAAGGGAAACTTCGGGATGGTGCTCCGCCAGATTCCCAGCAAGCTGCTGAGCTACGAACAGATCGGATTGCCTCAGTCCGTGAAGGAACTGCTCTACAAACCGCGCGGACTGATCCTCGTCACCGGCCCAACCGGATCGGGCAAGTCCACCACGCTGGCATCCATGCTCAACATCGTGAACGAGGAGCGCGAGGAAGTTCACCTGATCACGATCGAAGATCCGATCGAGTATTATCACAAGCACAAGAAGGCGCTGATCACGCAGCGTGAAGTTCACGTTGATGTACCGAGCTTCGCTGAAGCCTTGCGCCGCGCATTGCGTCAGGATCCGGACATGGTGCTGGTCGGTGAAATGCGCGACTTGGAAACCATTGAAGCGGCGATCACCGCTGCCGAAACGGGTCACTTGGTGTTCGGCACGCTGCACACCACGGGCGCGGCCAAGACGATCGACCGTCTTGTGAATGCGTTTCCGACGAACCAGCAGGAAACGATTCGCATCCAGCTCTCAACGGTTTTGCAGGCGGTCATTTCGCAATTGCTGATTCCCCGGGTTGACAAGCCCGGACGCGTGGCCGTGTTTGAGATCATGATCAACACGCCCTCCATTGCGGCGCTGATCCGCGACAACAAGACATTCCGTATCCAGTCGGACATCCAGACCGGCGCGAAATACGGCATGGTGACGCTGGATTCCTTCCTTGTTGATAAATATCTCCAAGGCATGATCGCCCGCGAAGAAGTCATCACCAAGGCGCAGGATCCAATCACGATCCAGGCGAAGTTGCAGGAATTGGAACTCGCCCAGGCCGTCGGTGTGGATCCGAAAGCTGCTGCGGCCGCTGCGCCGGCACCAGCGCCAGCCAAGCAGGCATAAACTTTTATGGCGGAAGAAATCTCAAATCCACTGCTGTCGCTCATCAAAGAGCAGGGGCTCATCGACGACTTGCAGTACGAGGAAGTGGCGGCCGAACACAAGCGAGCCGGCACGCCCGTAGGACAAATCCTCCAGGATTTCGGGATCATGGATCTCGACGCCATCCTCGAGACCATCAGCAACTACATGGGCGCGCCGGTGGTCCAGCTGAAGGATGTGAATTTCTCGCCGGAACTGCTCAAGGTGATCCCCGGCAACACCGCTCGCATGTATCGTTGCGTGCCGGTGGGAATGACCGATTCCGCGATTCAAGTTGCCTTTGAAGATCCGCTCAATCCGGCGCGCGTGGACGAAGTCAGCTTCATCGTCAAACGCGACATTCAACCGGCGATTGCCAATCCCGCTGACATCGCGAAGACGATCGATCGCTTTTACGGCCAGGATACAAACGACAGTTTCTCGGAAATCCTGAAGGAACTCGGTTCCGATGAAGGCATCGCGAAGGAAGTGGACGAGGCGGAGGGTTCGGACGACATCGCGCTGGTGGCCGACCTTGCCGATGCTGCACCGATCGTCCGTTTCGTGAATCTGGTGCTGATGCAGGCGGTGAAGGATCGTGCGAGCGACATCCACTTCGAACCATTCGAAACGGAATTCCGCATCCGCTATCGCGTGGACGGTGCGCTTTATGAAATGGCGCCACCGCCGAAGCATCTCGCGCTGCCGGTCGTTTCACGCATCAAGGTCATGGCGAGCCTGAACATCTCCGAGCGCCGCCTGCCGCAGGACGGACGCATCAAGTTCACGCTTGGCAACCGCCAGATCGATCTCCGTGTTTCGACGCTTCCGACAGCGTTCGGCGAATCGGTCGTGCTGCGCGTGCTGGATCGTTCGGCCGTGAACATGGAACTCGAATCGCTCGGGTTCCCCAAATACGTTTACGATTACATCTCCGAAGTCATTCTTCGTCCGAATGGCATTTTCGTCGTGACCGGACCAACCGGTTGCGGCAAAACCACGACGCTTTATTCCTGCCTGCGCCGCGTCAATACCATCGATTCCAAGCTGCTCACTGCCGAGGATCCGGTCGAATACGACATCGAAGGCATCATGCAGGTGGCCATCAATGACGCCGCCGGCATGACGTTCAGCAAGGCGTTGCGCTCGTTCCTGCGTCAGGATCCGGACATCATCATGGTGGGTGAAATGCGCGACTTGGAAACCGCGCAGATTTCCATTCAGGCATCGCTCACCGGTCACTTGGTTCTGAGCACGCTGCACACGAACGATTCGCCCGGCGCGGTGACACGTCTCGTGGACATGGGCGTCGAGCCGTTCCTGATTTCCTCCACGCTCATGGGTGTGTTGGGCCAGCGCCTTGTTCGCACCATTTGCAAAGGCTGCCGCACGCCGTTCGAGCCCACGGAAAACCAGCTCGCGATGTTGAACCTTTCGCCGCACGACATCGGCGACAAGGTTTTTTACTACGGCCGCGGTTGTGGCACTTGCAACGACACCGGTTACAAGGGCCGCAAAGGAATTTACGAACTGCTCATGGTCAACGACGCAATCCGCACGCTCATCAACGAGCGCGCGCCCACCGTCGTGATGCGGCAGAAAGCGGTGGAATTGGGAATGGTCACGCTGCGCGAAGACGGATTGCGCGGCATATTCGACGGGGACACGACCATCGAAGAAGTTGTGAAATACACCTGAGGAGGCGCCTATGCCAAAATTCAACTACGTAGCCATGGATTCCCGGGGGAAGGAGACCAAGGGAACCCTCGAAGTGACCAGTCAGAATGAGGCCATCACGCGCGTCAAGGAGATGGGCCTGTTCCCGACCAAGATCGTCGAGATCGACAAGTCGAAGGAAAAGCCGGATAAGAAGAAGGCGCCCGCCGTCAAAGGTGCCAAATCCAAGGGAAAAAAGGGCCAGATCAACATCAAGATTCCCGGCTTCGGCGGCAAAGTTAAATCCAAGGTTCTCACCACTTTCACCCGCCAGCTGGCGACGCTGGTCGATGCCGGTTTGCCGCTGCTCCGCGGTTTGCGTGTATTGGAAAAACAGGAGCGGAATCCCACGCTGAAAAAGATCATCGGCGAACTCGCGCTTTCAATCGAAGGCGGCAGCACGTTTTCCGAAGGTCTGGCGCAACATCCCAAGGTGTTCAACCGCCTGTTCGTGAACATGGTCAAAGCCGGCGAACTGGGCGGTGTGCTCGAAGTTGTGCTCGCCCGTCTTTCCGAGTTCATGGAGAAGGCGCAGAAGATCAAAGGCAAAGTCAAAGCCGCGATGTTCTACCCCGTCGCCGTGCTGGTCGTGGCGACGGTGATTCTCGGCATCTTGACCGTCGTCGTGATTCCGAAGTTCAAGGAAGTCTTCGCCGGCCTAGGCGAAGGACGTCCGTTGCCGGGCTTCACGCTCTTCGTGCTCGGCG